>CAUOQW010000513.1:0-2837 GCA_963506825.1 uncultured Cellvibrio sp. | reverse complement strand
AGTTGGGGTTAGATAACACCCATATGAATATTTATATTTTTCGCCTACGCAAGCAAATTGCCGACACCCTACCCACCTTACTAGGCTTGCAAAATTTAGTAGAAAGGCGCGGCGGTAAAATCCGTTTTGGCTGCGACAAATTTAAAATTTATAAAGGTGGAGCACTCGTACTAGAATTACCGCTGATCATGGCTTAACTATAAGAAGACTGAATGACGCAATCGCCGCTACAACTTGGGGAATTAACCCAAATCGGTCACTACACCATTCTCAGCAGCATAGGCCGCGGTGGAATGGGGTTGGTGTACCTTGCGCGCGATTCCCGTTTAGACCGCCAAGTGGCGATTAAATGTTTGCGCACCGAACTGATTGAACCCCACTACCGCGAACGTTTTAAACGCGAAGCCCTGCTCCTCGCCAAACTCAACCACCCCAATATTGTTCAGATTTACGACTATATCGATAGCGATGAACAGCTCGCATTGGTGATGGAATATGTAGACGGGAAAAACCTACAGCAACATTTGCGCGAGCACATAGCCTCCAACGCGCAGCGTATGCAGTGGCTGGCACAAATTGCACAGGGTTTAGCCATTGCGCACGACGCCGGTATTATTCACCGCGATTTAAAAGCGGAAAATATCTTAATCAACAAACACAAGCTCGCCAAAATTACTGACCTCGGTATCGCAAAGTCTCAAGACTTTAGCGGCACACTGACGGATCACGTAACCGGCAGCTACGGCTCCATGTCGCCCGAGCAAGCCCTGGGCGAAGAATTAGATTACCGCAGCGATTTATTTTCCTTTGGTATTTTGGCTTACCAGCTTTTATGCGGTGCGCACCCTTTTGGCGACACAGAAAACAAACTGCAACTTATGCAGCGCATTATTTCCCACCCCGCCATTTCGCCATTTAAAAAGAACCCAGATTTACTGCCAGAAGCGGTAGAGCTGCTAGGGCTTTTACTCAGTAAAAACCCCGATAACCGCCCAGACAACACCCATTGGGTAGCAGCGCAGTGTGAAAAGCTGTATTTGCAAATGGCGGCAAACCCAGAGGATTCAAGCAACACCACCCAAATACTGCCGCACACCACAACAGAAAACTCCGGCGTTTACAAACGTAAAACAAGCAGCGGGTACACCCAAGAGCACCCCACGTTTGATACTCAGATTGTAAAAAAATCCGCTCTTCCTGCTGCACGCCCAAAAAGTTTTATTCGTGACAACAGCATTACCCTTGCGTTTATTGGCATTACGGTCGCGATACTTGCTGGCGGTTTGATTTGGAAACTGCAATCACCAATAGATAGCGACAGCCTTGCCGTAAGCGAGTCACTAGAACCCTATTCACAAGCGAAGGAATTCAATAAAGGGATTGAAGCACTCAAGCTGTTTGATCGCCCCGGCAGTTTAGATGTAGCAGAAAAAAGCTTTAACAGAATTCTCTCTAACACCCCGAACAACGCGGCTGCAGTTGCAGGTTTATCTTTGGTTTATAGCTACAGATATAGTGGAGACTTCGAAGACCCCATTTGGCTGCAAAAAGCAGATGCAAGCGCACAACAAGCGTTAAAATTGAATACGCAGCTTGCATTGACTCATGCTGCTCTAGGACGTGCATATACTATCAAAGCCGAGCACGAAAAAGCCTTCGCTTCGTTTGAGAGTGCACTCAAACTTGAACCCTCGAACATTTTTGCATGGAGAGGTAAAGCAGCTGCACTAAAGTTAACCCAACGTTATGACGAGGCAATTCAGTTTACACAGCTTGCTTTAAAGAAGTTCCCGCAAGACAGTGTTTTTGCTGACGAGTTAGGCACAGTTTACACCCGTCAAAAAGATTATTTGAAAGCGGAAGAGGCATTTCGACTAAGTATCCAATTGCAGCCTGATGCAGTCTTAGCCTATACAGGCTTAAGTTATATTTTTGTTAGCCAGAACCGTACTGATGAAGCCCTTCAAATTTTGCAACAAGGTTTACAAATACGCTCCAGTGAACAGTTACATGGAAACCTCGGCAATATTTTGTTCAATAAAGGCGATTATGTCGCTGCTGCCGCCTCGTTTGAAGCAGCTGTGTCACCCAGTAAAGGCAATCCAAACAGTCACCTCGCTTGGGCGAATTTAGCCGATGCTTTACTTTGGATTCCTGGGCGCAATGCAGAAGCACAAAAGGCCTACAGCAAAGCTGTTGAATTACTAACACCATTAATAGACCGCAGGAAAGACGATGTCACGCTGATGTCGCGCATGGCGCTGTACTCGGCACGGCTAGGCGATCACGCGCGCGCAGAGCCTTTGTTACTACGTGTAATTGCGCTTGCACCAAACAACGCCTATGCTCATTTTCGTGTGGGCTTAGCTTATGAGTTGTTAGGTAAACGTGATGCGGCTATTGCAGCACTCACTAAAGCCGTAGAACTTGGTTACCCGTTAAAGCTGATTCAAGCGGAGCCTGACTTGTTAGAACTGCGCCGCACAAGCGGTAGTTTTTAAATCACTTACTAAAGGATTCAACATGACCAAATATCTTTTTACTCTTTTATTTCCGCAGAGCATTGATTCAAGTAAAGTCACCCAAGTGAATTTTCAGGTTACAGGTGACCCTGCTATTGAACCGCCGTTACCACAAAATAAAATGCCCGCACAAATTGCCGTAGGTGATACGCTTACTTTTACTTACCAACAAGCAAATCCTGATGTAACAATGAATAGTTGTTTGTTGACTCAATTTAACATAAACACATCAGAAAAAGATACAGACTTAGAATTTAGCAATGATTTTGAACAACCTATTACTTTAAACGAAACTTGGGTGGGGTCTTGGGTGTT
>CAUOQW010000512.1:0-2839 GCA_963506825.1 uncultured Cellvibrio sp. | reverse complement strand
AGCGGCGGCGGTAGCGAAATGCAAACGGAAACTGGAACGGGATTTTTTATGTACTTTAAGTTCTGCCGTATCATTAGCAGATTGCAAAATGGCATCTTCCATTTTACGAATTTCCCATACGAGGGCGACGAGGTCTTCATTTTCAGTGGTGAGCGCTTTCTCCAATAAATCTGCGCGATATTCCTCATCCTTGAGCACCATATTGAGCGGAATATGCATTTTTAAATGGGTTTCACATAGGCGCTTTAAATTCCATACCTTATCCACCAGCGCTACGTTGTAGTGCAAGTGCTTATGAGCTTTTGGGGACATAATTATTTCTCTATAGCAGTCAGCAAAAAGGGCTGGCGCACTATATGAATAAAAAATGACAAGCAAGTGACGTTTAGATTGCAGAAATATGACAGTTTTATTGTGGGCAGTTTTTTGATGGGAATAGAAAAGAATATCTGCGTCCTTGCAGGCAGAGTGATCCTTATGAACACCCATCCTTGCGCAGAAAAAGTCCTTAAATAAGAGAGGGTGCCTAGTATTTTACATCGAGGTAAATCTTAGGATGCGGCAGAGGCTTGCTGCACACTTATTAACCCATATTAAAATGACAGGCGTATGACACGAGGAAAATTACTCACCATTAATTCGTTTAATTTTTTTCTGCATCTGCAGCACTTTTGCGGGTCGATCCAATTTTTCGTAGAGAGTGGCTGCCAACTCATAAAAACGAACATCATCGTTTTCACGCCCTATTGCCTGTAGTACTAACTGCAAAGCTTGCTCATACTCTTTTTGTTCAAACGCTGATAAAGCCAAATTGTATTTATAGTAGGGGTTCGATTCACGATAGCGCTGCGCCAAGCGCGCAAACTTTAGCGCTTTCTCTTTATTGCCGGCTTGGTTGTAATGATAGGAAAGATTGTTCATTACGGTTAAATCTTCCGGGTTCAGCTCCAAGGCATGTAAGTAGGCCAGCTCTGCCTCACGCAAGAGTTTCTTACGCCCGTAGAGCGCACCCAAATTACTCCACACGTAACTTTGCTGATTGTTCAAACTAATGGATTTACGCAGGCTCAAGAAGGCATCGGTAAAGTTGCCGGTATCCAGATACTCCATCGCGCGATTGCTGTAGAACTGCGCGGTTGCCAAGGCATCGCTAATTTCATGCTGACGGTAGTTAGATCTGTAGCGATGCATCTCTAAATCGATCACTACGTCATCGCGCCGCAAAATATTGGTGGTCTCCCCCATTAAAGGGACTTTGACGTTCACATGGCGCAAAAACACCATATCTTTTTTATTGCGCATATCCCACGTCGGCGGAATCTCCACCTCATTGACCTTGGCATTCAAGCCAACTGAACGTGCCAGCGCTACATATAGGAGGGTAAAGCTCAAACAGTTAGCGTGACGCTGCTGAAAGGTGAGAATGGGAGGTTCAGTGATATAAGCTCGGTAAACCATGCCGTAGCCGCCAGCTTCCTCCGAGGTCAAGAGTGCCACATGCAACGCCTTCACCTTTTCAAAATAACTATCGCCACGGCGCACCGCACGCTTGGCAAAGGCCGCCATTTCGGGGGTAATCGCAAACAAGTCCACATTGGGCAACTCGGCTTCAGTTACCTCCCGTCCCAGTATCGCCCGCCCAGAGAGCAGCTCAGCAACCTCTGCGGAATAAGTCCTTGGCTGTGGCAAGGTGATAGTTGCACAACCCGTCGCTAGCAGAGCCAGCACACAGCAGGCTATAAGTTTTGTACAAGCATTTATCATTATTGTTGTCCTAATTGCAGTGCCCAAAGTATAGGTCAAATCAGCGCACGAGGGATTTGCAGGTGCAAGGCCCATGTAAAAGCCATAGTTGTTCGAGCATGGCTAACTGCTTGAGCCTATAGGCTTTTCAGGTAAAAACCGTGTGTTGCTATCGAAAATGACAGTTTTACACGTGGGCACTCGCCAAAGTGCACTAGAGATGAACACGCTTCAGGCTCGTTTTGACTAATCCTTAAGAACTCTCAAGAATTAAGCCAGCTATGGCATTTCCCGTGCACCTAAATAATCACTGTGAAGGTATTTGATAATTCCTTGAATTTAAACAATAAACCTGTTTTTACAAACGCCACAACAATCCCCTCAAAACCCACCTCGAAAAAAACGCCTCAAAAAAATGCATAGGTTTTTTATTTGGCTTTCGTTGTGACCAAAAACACTCAATAACGTGTTAACAAAAATTCCATTTCATGCACGAGCCTGATTCATAAATGTGCACTCATGAAAATTCTAGTTTTTTCACGAACCAAAAATGCACAAATAGAATTTTTAAAAGTGCTTGGCACAGACTTTGAATAGGTCATCTTGTAACAAACACTTTTACCGACTGTAAAAGAAAACAACACAAGTTTATTGACCAGAAATTTTCACTATTCGTTTTAACTTGTTAGTACCCGAAATTATTAGGAGCAAGGTTATGAGCGTTATGCCAAACATGAATTCAGTAAAACCTGTTTCAAAAAAAATAAGTCTGCTCAGCAAACTTATTAAAACTACTATTGGATTTGCCGCAGCGTTTACCTTAATGAATGCTGCTGAAGCAGCCACCGGCAAACCTGAAAAAGATCAATTGAAATTCGGCTTTATTAAATTAACCGATATGATTCCTATGGCCGTTGCTTTAGAGAATGGCTACTTTGAAGATGAAGGTTTGAGTGTAGAACTTGAAGCACAAGCTAACTGGAAAGTAGTACTCGACCGCGTTATTACCGGGCAACTCGACGGTTCACATATGTTGGCGGGTCAGCCTGTTGGTGCAGCTGCGGGCTTCGGTACTACGGCTGAACTCGTGTGGTCT
>CAUOQW010000511.1:0-2852 GCA_963506825.1 uncultured Cellvibrio sp. | reverse complement strand
CTTTGCGCCGGCATCTATTTTGGCACCCGCCACTTACCTGCAATTGCTCTGGGCGGGGCTATTAGGCTGGCTAGTGTTCGATACCCTGCCCGATGCACTGGGTATGCTGGGCATGGCAGTGATTGCGATTTCCGGTTTAATGATTGCATTTAAATCGCATTTCACAAAATCTGCGCCAGAAAAAATTGAAAGTGATTAGCGGTTACAGGGGCGATACTCAAAATTATATTCGTTGGAATACATCACCCACCGCTTTATAGTCAGCGCCATCAACCAACACCTTAGAAGAACGAGAATATGGAACCGAATATTAGAGAACAAGCCGATCAACTTTTTGAGAATGGCGATGTAGAAGAACTTTACGAATTGATTGCGCCTTTTATTGCGGCCAATGATCCCTATGCCCAGCTATTGTATTCAAGCTTTAGCCTGGAACGTCTTAATGAAAGCGACGAAGACTTTGAAAAACGCAGCGTGGAGCTTTTAAAAGCGGCATCTGCGGGTGGGCTTGCAGATGCGTCTTATCGTTTGGGTGTACTTTATCTTTATGGCGATATGACTGCTGAGCAAAATCAGTCATCATCTTTCTATTTTGAACGTGCCATTTCTCAAGGGCATTCGCATTCTAAATTTACCCATGGTTTTAATCTTTACTACGGTACGGATCAAACCGAACAAAATAAACCCAGAGGCATTCAGTTGCTTAAAGAAGCCGCCGATGAAGGTATTGAATTAGCCGCCGAAGAATTAAAAATAATTTATAACGCGAATCATTTGTAATTAACGCGTTAAAAAATACATTTAGATAATTATCGCGCTATAAGCATCAATAATATGCTGAACATCTAGACCGGCTTTTAATTGCATCCGCTTATAGTGCGCCAAGGTTTTATTCAAATAGCCCGCCGCCACTTTGGATTGTTCTCGCGTATTCGCCTGCCAAATCAAACTACCAACAGGGCTTATGATTGAGTTTATATTTTTCTCATTTGAAACCAATAGAACTTCATAGAATCTTTGGTTTTCAACCATTAAAGCTTCGGAAAGCAAACTAAAATCAAGCTGAATTAATTGCTGCCGTAAAGTGAACTGGTGATGTACCGGGCACAGTAAAAAATCTATCTCCGCATGTAGGTGCTGCTGGTGAATCGCTTGAACGAACTCAGCCATTAAATCGCCACCCACCCCCGCAATAATCACTAAATGTTTTACGCTGTAATCTTGCAAGGGCAATGCAGAGACATCCATAGAATACACTTGCCACTGCGAGGCTGCGCCAGAATCCGTAGGGAAAAAGCGGCTAAGCTTTTTTTCTAATTCATTCATTAGTTCTGGAACAATATCCACAAAATGAATGCGTGGCGCCACCTGCCGTGCAAGTAACGCAGCACCTAATAAACCATGATCGCAGCAACAATCCCAAATATGATCGTAATTTTCGGCAACCATGGATTCAATTTGTTTTAGTCTTTTTCCGAGCCGCAATTTTCTTACCTTTACTTAAATCCAGATTGACCTCAAGTTTACATGCGCATAGGATATGGTCAATAACGCAACAAATAAAACTAATTTTAAAAATGAAAATTGATTTCACTGACAGTATCACTGAGATTACTTTTCCCATTCAATAATCCAGCAATACTTTATCTATTACAAACACGCTTTCATCTTCTCACTTTTCAGGAATGGCAAATGCAATATTTTTTACGTTGGCTGCTGACGTGCTTGTGCCTCTTACTTATTACAAACCAAAGCTATGCGAACGAATTGCCTTTAAAACTTTGGTTTGATATACCCGCAACCCAATGGGAAGCAGCCCTACCCTTAGGCAATGGCCGCTTGGGCGTTATGGTTTATGGCGGTGTCGCTAAGGAAACCTTGCAACTGAATGAAGATACTTTTTGGGCCGGTGGCCCCCACAACAATCTTAACCCAGCCGCACAGGGTTCTTTAGCGGAGATTCGCCGCTTAATAAATACCGGAGACTATACCGCAGCCTCAGATATGGCGGAAAAAACTATTACCAGTCAAGGCTCTCAGGGAATGCCTTATCAAACAGCAGGCCAACTCACGCTAGATTTTCAAGGCCATGAAAAATACCAAAATTATTATCGCGACTTGGATATTGGCAATGCAATCGCCCACACTCGTTACACTATTGACGATGTGAATTATGAACGCGAAGTCTTTAGTTCTTTTGTCGATCAAGTTATTGCTGTTCGCCTAAGTGCGAACAAAAAAGGCGCGCTGAATTTCACACTGGGATTATCGCACCCGGATCAAATGCCGAGCCAAGCCGATGTACTTAAGGGCACACTGCTTATGCAGGGAAAATCCATTGACCACGAAGGAATCAAAGGCCAAGTTCGCCTCGCCAATTTAGTTAAAGTTATTCAACACGATGGCAAACTAGAAGCCACTGGCAGCACATTAAAAATATCAAACGTCTCTGAGGTTGTGTTATTGATTTCTATGGCAACCAATTTTGTTAATTATAAAGATATAAGCGCGGATGCCTTAGCGCGCGCCCAAGAATATCTGGCAACAGCAGAACAAAAATTCATCGCTAATAAAAATAGCTTTAATGAGCGAGAACTTGCCCATAGCGAATTTTATCGCCATTACTTTGATCGCGTGAGTTTAAATCTAGGCACTAATGAAGCCGCGCAAAAACCAACTGATCAACGTATTCGCGATTTTGCCAAACAACAAGACCCACAATTGGTGAGCTTGTATTTTCAGTTTGGTCGTTACTTATTAATCTCATCCTCACAACCTGGCTCGCAGCCCGCCAACCTGCAAGTCATATGGAACCCACATAAAAAGCCCGCATGGGATAGTAAATACACGAT
>CAUOQW010000510.1:0-2854 GCA_963506825.1 uncultured Cellvibrio sp. | reverse complement strand
GTATAAATTTTAAATTGATATGAATCATTAGGAGTTCATTGTGAGCGTACATTTAACCGAAGAAGAACAATTAGAAGTATTAAAACGCTGGTGGAAAGATTACGGTAAGGTGGTTTTAGTCGCCATCATCGCCGCCGTAGCCGCTTATTTTACGTGGACTGCATGGCAAGACAAGCAACGTGTTAAAGCTGAATCTGCATCCTCACAATATGACACCTTGGTAAAGCTGTTAAACGTAGAGCAGGGCAAAACCTTGAGCGATACAGACAAAGCAACTGCTGATCATATCGCCAATGAATTGAAAGAGAATAATGGCAAAAGTTTATATGCACAGGGTGCAGCTTTTTATTTAGCTAAGTCAGCAGTTGATGCAGGCAATTTAGATAAAGCTGTTACTGAGTTGCAATGGATTTTATCGTCTAAGCCTGCTGTTGCCACTGAACAATTAGCACGAGTACGTCTCGCGCGTGTTTACGTAGCCAAGGCTGCATACACTGAAGCGCTAGCGCAAATAGCAGAAGAGCCGAGTAAAGCCTTTGCTTCGGAATATGCTGAGGTGCGTGGTGATATTTTAAAAGCACAAGGTAATAAAGAAGCAGCCGCTACGGCCTATAAAAAAGCATTAGAGACAACAGATCCACAAAATCAAGAGCGCTCTATGGTTTTGCAAATGAAAGCTGACGAATTGAAATCTGCTGATGCGTCACCTGTCGCCACAACTACTGCGGAGAAAGCACAATGAGGCACTTAAAATGGGGCTTACTGCTCTGTGCCGTTTTGTTGTCTGGCTGTTCATTTTTTTCTAAAAAAACTGGCCAAGAGCCAATGGAATTAGAAAGCTTTAAAGAGACAGCAAAACTTAGTGAAGTTTGGAGTCGTGGTGTTGGTAATGGTCAAGGTATTGGCTTAACCCAGCTCACTCCTGTTATCGATGGCGATAAAATTTATACCGCTGATCATGAAGGTGTTGTGACGGCTTTAAATCGTCAAAATGGTAAAAAGCTTTGGTCAACAAAAGTGACTAAAGAATTGACCGGTTGGATGGGCAGTCTTGTTTATTCGTTTAAAGAAAAAGATTTAAACCACGGTATCACTGGTGGTATTAGTTACGCAGATGGTTTGCTTTATATCGGTAATTATGCCGGTGAAGTTATTGCGCTTTCTGCTACCAATGGTAAAGAAGTTTGGCGCAAGCAATTGAAGGGCGAAGTATCTTCTGTGCCGCAAACCAATGGTCAAGTTGTTGCTGTGCAAACCATGAACGGCAAACTGTTTGTGTTGGACGCAAAAACCGGCGCGGATATGTGGTTTTTTGAAAATCCTCCACCTGTTTTGACACTGCGTGGTTCAGCTGCGCCTCTGGTGACTGATTCAGCAATTTTTGCGGGTTTCGCAAATGGCCGTTTGATGGCGTTTAACCCAAGTAATGGTTTGATTTTGTGGGAACAGCGCATGGCGCTTCCTAAAGGCCGCTCTGAATTAGATCGTATGGTGGATATTCATGCGAGTCCTTTAATTAAAGATGGCATTTTATTTGTCGGAACTTATCAGGGGCGCATAGCAGCTGTGGCTCGGGGTACTGGTGGTAGTGTATGGGGTGTAGATGGTTCTACCTCTGAAAATCTTGCTGCCTCTGACGATAAATTATTTGTTAGCCAAAGTGATGGTAAAGTGATTGCCTATAGTCTCACCTCTGGTGAACAACTTTGGCAGAATGAAAAATTATTGCGTCGACATTTAAGTGGTCCACAAGTTTTTGGTGATTATGTTGCGGTAGTTGATTTCAAAGGCTATATGCACGTATTGAATCAATCGAATGGTGAACTTGCTGCGCGCGACAAAGTGGATCGCAAAGGTGTGCGAGCACCTATGCTGACTGATGGCAATGTACTTTATGTTTATGGCAACGGTGGAAGTCTCATGGCTTTTACGGCTAAAGCTAAAAAGTAAGTTTTAGACTAATATTTTTATTTGAACCACTTAAGGCCCAACCAATATGGAAAGGTCCTTAAGTGGTTGATTTTTTTGCAGCATGATCGTTTTTGTTTTCATTACTTTTCTATTTAAACGAATTGATGGCATGCTTTGCTTCTTTAATTAATTGATGTACTTATTATGATTCCTGTAATTGCTCTTGTCGGTCGCCCCAACGTCGGAAAATCTACACTTTTTAATCGCCTCACGCGCAGCCGTGATGCGCTGGTTGCGGATTACCCCGGCCTTACTCGCGATCGCAAATACGGTGAGGGAACCTTTGAAGAACGTCGCTTTATCGTGATTGATACCGGTGGTATCAGCGGTGAAGAAGAAGGCATTGATAGTATGATGGCTGGTCAGTCGTTGATGGCTATTGAAGAAGCGGATATCGTTTTATTTATTCTGGACAGCCGCACAGGTTTGCACCCTGCAGATATTATGATTGCAAAGCATTTGCGTGTTCATAATAAAAAAGCTTATTTAGTTGCGAATAAAATTGATGGAATGGATCCTGATATTGCACTTGCACCTTTTTACGAATTAGGACTCGGCGAAATTTTTGCAACTACGGCCACCCATGGCCGTGGTGTGAAATCCATGATGGAAGAAGTGCTGGCGGAAATTCCTGAGTTTACCGAAGGTGAACAAGTTGAAACTGCCAAAGGTATTAAAATGGCAGTAGTAGGGCGCCCTAATGTGGGCAAGTCTACATTAGTAAATCGTTTACTCGGTGAAGATCGCGTTGTGGTTTACGATGAGCCGGGAACAACGCGCGACAGTATTTATATCAACTACGAACGCTTTGGAAAAAATTACACCATTATCGATACCGCCGGTGTGCGCCGCCGTAAAAATATTGATTTGATGGTAGAAAAAT
>CAUOQW010000509.1:0-2861 GCA_963506825.1 uncultured Cellvibrio sp. | reverse complement strand
TCGTATTGTTGAGCCACAAGCTCTACCCCTAATTCGCCATAAATAAAAATATCGCCCACGCCACCGCCACCGCCCTGCGCGTTTAAATGCTGCCACGCGGTACCGCTGGGGAGCGTTGAACCTGCTATTAGTTTTTGCCATGCGGTCATTGGGTGTGATTCCAAACCGCGCTGGATATGTCGCCCAGCGTGTATTGGTTGCCGCTGGTGACTACTTCGCGTATTTCAATTTTGTCGTAGTCGCTATCTATCTCAACCACGATTGTAGGCGGCACCGGGGCGCGGTCAAAAACGTTGCGGTCACTAATCCCATCCTCGCTCACTATTTCACGCAGAATGCGCAGGGTGTGGCTTACGCCGCCATAGGGCACTATTCGCCAGCCGGTGCGCAGCACGCCGTACATTTGCGTGAATTTGCCGCCGCCTTTGGGCGCGTTACCTTCAACATCCAAAGGCGGGTGGTAGGATTGCTCATCGTTTTCGTTGAGCATGAATAAATCTATGAGCTCAATGTACGCGTGCGATATGTCTATGCCGTTGGTCACGGTATCCGCATGCAAATACAGGCGTTTTGCGGCGTAATCAACACTAGCGAGGGCTGTCATCTATCACCACCAATTGCGTTACAGGGTCAAAATGACAGGGAATATCGGCAACCATCCAGCCAACCATGGCCACTTTTATGGCCTCAGCCAAATCAGCGATATAGAGCGTGTAGGCCTCGCCGGTTACAGGGCTCACAAATTGAATTTGTTCCAATGACACTTTTGATACTGGGCGAAAAACCGTATGCACAGTGACGGACTCGCTTTTTACTTGCAACGATTCAGGGTCAACTTCAACTTCCTGAATGCTCGCGCGGATCCAGTTGTCCTGATTGGCTTTTGCAGTATCTATTTCAATTTTTGTGGTGCGGATTGCTTTAACAAGCATGGCCCAGCCCCTTACGAATAAACGCGATCTGTTGCGGCCACTAATGAAAGCTTAATTGTTTTACTGCGTGTGAGCGTGCCGGTAGCCATGGCAAATTTGCCATAACCCGGGCGTATACCAATAAGCACCACCGCTTTATCGGTACCCGCAGCACCACCCGCCGTTGAGTTGTCGTAGTCAAAGTCAAACCCAATGGAGCTACTGGAAATGGTGCCGGTAATATCGGCATTAGCTGCGTTTTGCACAGTGATTGCACCCGCCTCGCCGTAATCGTTACCTGCACCCGCTGGCGCGGCGTACATTAAGCGATAACTAGAACCAGCACCCACTAGCACACCGTTAAATTCCAGCGTACCTGCAGCGGTATAGGGGTTTGTGCGCTTAACATTGCCATCATCATAAAATTCAACGCGGTTTGAATCTGATACGTGCACGTTATCGATAAAAACCGATTGGCTTGTCACCAAGGTATCGCCAGAGAATGCGAGCAATGCAGCCGCCGTTTTACCCGTTACAGAACCCGCAGTGCCGGCCGTATTTATGTTGGAGTTTTGGCGCAGCAGGTATTGAATTTTTGTATAAATTTGCTCAAGTGTTGCACTGTTTCCATCCACAATAATTTTAAAATTGTAATTGGTGCTACCAATACTGCGCGATTGATTTGCAGTGTAATAACTCACCGTAACGCCACTGTAGGGCGCGCCGCTCATTGCAGCATCGTTCGCGGAAATTTTTAAATCGTCATCATTACTCAGCAATAAATTTACTATGTACGCACCCGTTGCGGTTTTACCCGTTTCAGACATGGGCGCGGTTTTATATTTTTTACCGTACTCACGGCAGAACCCCGTTAAAAAAGTGCGCTTATCAAAGTTGCCGTTTGATGCATCACCATAAACCTGTATTGCTTCATTGCACTGATCAGTAAACGTAAAATTAGCGGGCGCATCATTCGCGGCCAATTGGTAATAAAGTTGCGCCCCAGTAGATACGCCACCCAAGCCGACCACACCCACATATTCACGATTCAAAACACCCGCAGATGAATACTCACGAAAGCCACCATCGCGCATCATTTGGCGCGTTGCATCGTTTGCAGGCTTCCAGCCGCTATAGTTGCCGCCTTCGTCTACCCCAAAATAATATTGGCCGCTAAGCGCATCCAATGCAGTCATAGGGAATGGCGAATCTTGATAAGTAGAAGTCGCCCACAGGTCTGCAAATTTTGAATAGAGCGCTTGAATTTTTACACCATCTTTTGCAATTAAATTTCCTGCAACATTCAACGTAAATGTTCGCGCAGGTTCGTTAATGGTTAACTCAGTACCAACATTGAGTAGCGCGCGCGATGTAATTTTTGCCATGAATCAAATCCTCTATAAATAATTTCGGTCGAGCAGCTGGCTCACCGGCAACGATGAATTTTGTGCGCCGGGCGCGTAGTTTCGCAGCAAGGGTTTTGGCACATAGCCGGGCTTAATAACATCTACATCAATCGCCACTGGCGCTTCATAAACGTAGCCCCATGTGGTGCCCGCATTTGAATCTACCGAGGCCAAAATAGTGCCGGTACCCGCCGCGCGCACAACAACATCTGAACCAGAAACCAACCCGGTTAGCGTGAGGGTTATTGTGTCGAGCGGGTATAAATTGGTGCTTTGCGCGGTGGAAGTGGTAACGGTTGCAATGCGGATATTCGTAAGCGCGTTACTCGCATTTGCAGTAACACACGTAACGCGTAATTTTATTTTTATGCCAACAGCAGGGTCTATTGAACCTACGCCCGTAAAATTTGTTGCATTAGCCGTGAGCCAGGTGCCGCTGTAGCCAGCTCCAATATCGTATTGGAATTCGTAGCTTAAGTTGCTGGTGTTGGTACCGGTTAGCGTTAATGCAGAATTCGCCAACGCAGTGTGACCAATGGCGAAG
>CAUOQW010000508.1:0-2863 GCA_963506825.1 uncultured Cellvibrio sp. | reverse complement strand
TCACCAATATATTGCAAGTGGGCATTTTAACGGCGGTTGCTGTTATTTCCGGCGTTGCATTTTGGTTTGCTAAACAAGTAAGAGTGCTTTAAAAACGGCTTTTAATTGAAATCTGTTCTAATCGTTTCCCTGCCTAGCCCGCTATTGCGGGCTTTTTTATATGTATGTGTTTTTTTCGTGCAGTTCATTCGGGCTCCTTACATTAGTTTGCTATATGTAGCTGTTTTTGTTGTCATGAAATTGCCTACTTATAAGTCCGCTGCTATACCCATTTGTGATCATTAAAATTCAATAAGCATTTTGACGTTGTTATTCAATAGTCTTTATCGTCCAGGGTGGGCCAATGCTGTCTTTTAAAATCTCGCAAAAACTCATGTTATTAGTGGGAATTAGTATCTTGGCATTTGTGATCAGCCAAGGTTATTCCATGCTGATTGAACGTCAAAATACTTTGCGCTTAAAAAATGTGGAGCAGCGTTTATATCCTACGTTGGAGTTAACCACGATTAATTTAGGTTCACTGTTACTTATGGAGCAGCAAATCAATAGCTCAGTGACAACGGGCGATGAGCAAGCTCTGGAGACGGCAGAACAACATTACAAAGATATCCGCACTAACCTCAACAAAATTTCTGGCTTAAGCGATGAGTTCAAAGGCCGAGCTAGTGACATTGAAAAACTCTTAATCACATGGCACGACACGGCGGTAAGAATTGCCAAAGATTTTATCAGTGGCAAAGTAGATATGAGCCGTGTTGCCACTGAAGCTGCTGCAAATGCCGAGCGCTTAAAATCGTTGAAACAGGCACTCGTGGATATGAAAACGCAAACCACACAGGCCTTCACCGACTCTATTAGCCAAACCGTGGACAGCTCGCAAACTGCAAGTTCTGTTGCAGGCACTATCGCGCTGTTTGCCATTATTGTGATGGTGGTTATTAGCGCATTTATCAGTCGCTCGATTACTGACAGCATTAAACAAGTAGCAAATTCGCTGCGTGAGATGTCATCTGGCGATGGCGATCTCACCAAGCGCATTCATTATGTGGGGCGCGATGAAGTGGGAGATTTAGTAAACCATTTCAATCAATTTGTAACGAAATTGCATAGCTCTTTTGCCGATGTGACCCGCGATGTTAGTGATTTGGGGTATGTAGCATCGCGCCTTACAAAATCCAGCGGACAAAATTTACATCGCATTAATGATCAAGCTAATGCAATTGCGGGCATGCGCAGCTCCATTGAAAAATTGTTGCAAACGGTTAACGAAGTGGCGGAGTTCGCCAGCAGTGCATCCGTTCAAGCACAAGATGCCAGTGGTGCCGCTGCGCGCGGTAAAGAAACTTTGAGCACCAATGTTGCAACTATTAGCACCTTGGCAGATGAAGTGCGCAGCGCAGCCGATGTGGTTAATCAATTTGAAACTTTCTCTACCGATGTAGGGCATTTGCTAAACACCATTCAAAATGTGGCAGAGCAAACAAATTTATTAGCGCTCAATGCAGCGATTGAAGCGGCGCGCGCAGGCGAGCACGGGCGCGGATTTGCAGTCGTTGCTGATGAAGTGCGTGGGCTTGCGGTGCGCACACGTCAAGCTACAGAAGAAATTCATAAAGTGATTAATGAATTGCGAAAAGTGTCGGCCAATGCGGTGACGGCCATGCAGGGCAGTGTTGAGCGCGCTAATCGCGGATTGGATGCGACCAGAGCCTCCGGTGAAGTGCTCAACTCCATTCTCAGTAATGTGGAAACGATTAGGCATATTAATGAGCGTATTGCCGATGCAACTCAGGAGCAAACCCAAACATTTTCACACGTATCCCAGCACGTTAATGAAATTTACCACAACACCCAATTGGTCACTAGCAGCACCAACGAACTTGATGAAGTGAGCCGCGATATAGACCATATCAGTCAAGGCTTGGGAAATATTTCATCCCAATTTAAAGTTTAAATTTCAATTTTATGGGAGGCATTAAATCGTGAACAAAGATTTAATGGGTAGGACATTATTATCATGAGGAGTGTGTAAGCAATGAAAATATACCATTTTAATTTTAAAAAAATCGGTTTAGTGTTAACGATTTTAGTATCGGGCTTGGCATCTTTAACACAAGCCAGCGATGTCAAGTTGTCGGGCTTTTTATCCGTGGGTGGTGGCGTAGTAGATGATGAAGAAAAACTCCCCTATAACGGTATAAGCGAAGAAGATTTAACCATCAAAAATAATATTTTAGGTTTGCAAGTCACGGGCACTATTTCTGATAGGTTAACTGCAACTGGGCAGTTTATTGCGCGGGGCAGTAACAATTACGAAGTTGACTCTGAGTGGGCTTATTTAAGTTATAAGGTAAGCGATTCCAGTAAAATTCGTGCGGGCCGTTTGCGCACACCTTTTTATATGTATTCAGATTTTCTGGATGTGGGCTACGCCTACAGTTGGATTTCTCCACCGCGTGAAGTTTACTACTTACCCTTTAATAATATTGACGGTGTAGATTTTTATACCTCAGCCTCGCTGGGCAGTTTTGATACAACCTTCCAAGCCTATTTTGGCAGCTTTGATGATGAGCTGGAATTAGGCGGCAGCCTTGCGCAAGCCAACACGCGCAATCAAATGGGGGTGGCGGGAACTTTTGGTAAAGATTGGTGGAATTTACGCGCCGCTTATCACCGTGCCGATTTAACGATTGAGAGCGCAAGTCTTACCACTTTGGCAACAACTTTACGCCAATTTAATTTTGCAGCCAATGCCGACAAAACATTGGTGGATGATGACAGTGTTAATTTTATTCAGATTGGCGGCACCATAGATACTGGTACTTTTGTAGCAGCCGCAGAGCATATTGAATTGGATGCTAAT
>CAUOQW010000507.1:0-2865 GCA_963506825.1 uncultured Cellvibrio sp. | reverse complement strand
TGCGCCGCCAATACCCACGTCCACTTCATCGAACACCAATGTTGGTGTTGCAGATGTCTGCGCAGTAATTACCTGAATCGCCAAACTGATGCGCGAGAGTTCACCGCCGGATGCAACTTTCGCGAGTGCTTTAGGCGTTTGGCCGGGGTTGGTGCTGATTAAAAATTCCACGTCTTCCAAACCATTAGCAGACGGTTTTTCTATCAGTGAATTTAAATTAACGGTGAGCTTGGCATTTTCCATCGCCAAACTTTTGAGTTGATCGTTAACCAATTTGGCAAGATTAGTAGAAGCCTTTAAGCGTTTATTAGAGAGCTGCCCCGCCAATTGTAAAAACGCATTTTCAGCAGTGGCAACTTGCTGCGCGAGTTGATCCAGTTTGGCATCGCCGCCTTGTAATTGATCGAGTTCATAGCTCAAGCGTGCAATTAATTCCGATAATTCTTCAGGGCGAATGCGATGCTTGCGTGCGACATCGTAAATAGTGCTCAAGCGCTCTTCTACCACTTGCAAGCGCTCAGGGTCGAGGTTGAATGTATCAATGTGATGATCAATTTCGTGGCAGGCTTCTTCGACTTGAATTTGTGCGCTCACCAATAATTCTTCCGCAGCCATTAACGCGGCAGATTTCTCCGGCATATCGCGCAGTATATGAAGGGCGCGATGCAAGTTAGTATTTAGGCCAGATTCGTCATCGTTGCACAGCGCTAAGAGTTCATGGCTACCCTGCAAAATATCGCCCGCGTTGGCAAGGCTGCGTTGTTCTGCTTCTAACTTTTCCAACTCGCCAGCGTGTAAACCGAGCTGATCTAATTCGTTGACTTGATAGCTTAGTAATTGAAAACGCGCGCTCACTTCAGCGGCGTTATCGCGCAGGTGTAAGTAATGTTCCAAACGGCTTTGCCATTCGCGGTAGGCGAGGCGCACTTGTTTGGCGAGCTCGGCTTGGCCGCCAAATTCATCTAATTAGCGACGCTGAGTTTCTTTTAAAAGAAGCGATTGGTGTTCGTGTTGGCTGTGAATATCAATCAGCATTTCACCCAGTGTGCGCAGTTGCTGCAAGGTCGCGGGTTGACCGTTGATGTAGGATTTTGATTTGCCTTCGTTATTAATCAGGCGGCGCAGCAGGCATTCATTGGGTGAGTCGATTTGTTGCAAATCATTGGCGATTAACCACTCCTGCGCGGTGGGAATTCGGCTGGTATCAAAGCTGGCGGTAATATCGGCGCGGGTTTCGCCTATGCGAACGCGATCAGCTTCGGCGCGGTCGCCGAGGGTTTGGCCGAGGGCATCGAGCAGAATGGATTTTCCCGCACCTGTTTCACCGGTAATCACGGTCATACCGGGTTTCATATCCAGGTCGAGCTTTTCAACCAAGGTGAAGTTTTGAATGCTGAGATGGGTGAGCATGGCTGGGCTCCGTATAAGATCACGCAGAAATATTTATCTGGCTGTTTATACAGTAAATGCGATTGTGGGGCTAGAGGGGGAGTGAAAATTTGAGAGGGGCTTTCTAAGCTTTACCCGTTCCCAAGCTCCAGCTTGGGAACGAGAGGACGACGCACGTAATAAATTCATTCCCCGCTCATCCTGAGCGCACAGCAGTCGAAGGATGTGGTGGTTTGCCCTTCGACGGGCTCCGGGTGAGCGGGGTCTACAACGTAAACCCTTCCAACATATGACTCAACTGATCCGATGCCTGCCGAATCTGCTGCGATGCCACCAGCGTCCCTTGCGCCGCATCTTTAGTGCCGAGCGATGACTCTTCCACTTGGCTTACATAATCCAAAATCATGCTGCTGGCGGTCACATGCTCAATCAGCGCATGGCCAATAAAGCCCACTATTTGCGCGACCTGATCGGTTTCTTGCTGGATGATTTTCACCGTCTCGCCGCCCTCGCGGGTTTGGCGGATACCCTGTTTCAGTTCGCCGACCATATCGTCCATGTATTGTTTGGTGGTGCGGCTGGAGTTTTGTACTGCGGTAATGGTTTCGCTAATCTCTTTGGTCGCCTGAGTGGTGCGTTGGGCAAGGCCGCGCACTTCATCGGCCACTACCGCAAACCCGCGACCCTGTTCACCGGCGCGCGCGGCTTCAATAGCGGCGTTCAGGGCGAGTAGGTTGGTTTGATTGGCAACTTCACTAATCACCGAAACAATGGCGGAGATACTGTTAATTCGCTCGGCCAAGGCGTCGATACTGGTTTGGGTTTGGGTCACGCTGGCTTCAATTTCTACAAAGCTTTTGACGGCACCGGAGATAAGGTTTTGGCCTTGGGCAGCGGTGGCAGAGGCGGCATCCGTTTGTTGTGTGGCCTGTTTCGCTTGTTGTACAGCTGCCTTAGTTTGCTGATTAAACTCCTCGGCCGAGGCGGCGATTTTGCTGGTATTGATGCTTTGATTCTCGGCCATGGCGCTGCTGGTTTCGGCTTTATGAACAATCACATCGCTGATGTTATGCAGGCTGGAAACAGACTGGGCGATACGCGCAATCATATCGCGTAGGTCATGGCGCATACGCACTACGGAACCGTAAATACTTTCTTCGGGTACCTTGTGATCAATCCGATGTTCGCGCAAATCGCCCGCCGCCACAGTGCGCACCAGGCGGAGTACATCGCGCAATTCACCGCCCAAACCCCGCTCTAAACGGAAGGCAAAGATAAATACTGGCACCACAATCACCAGCGCCACCAAAATACAAATCAATAATTGCCACTTTGCGGTTTCCCAAAAACGCGCATTCACCTCATTAAAACCAATTCCCGTACCCACCACCCACTGCCAGTGGGGAGAAATTTTGGCAATGGAGAGTTTGTCTTCAATGGAGCCATCGGCCTGCTTTTGAGTCCAGTGATAACGAG
>CAUOQW010000506.1:0-2867 GCA_963506825.1 uncultured Cellvibrio sp. | reverse complement strand
CTGATCCACGTACCTTATCTGAACTTCTGGTGGAACTGAACGCAATGATCGGTTTAGAAAAAGTGAAGCAGCAGGTTAATGCGTTGGTTGCATATCAAGAAGTACAAAAAATGCGTGAATCGTACGGATTCAAAATCGTAAAAAACACACTGCATTTGGCATTTCTTGGCAAGCCGGGAACAGGGAAGACAACGGTCGCTCGCACTGTCGGCCACATTTATAAACAGCTCGGCCTACTCAGTAAAGGACACTTTTTAGAGGTTTCTCGTACAGATTTGATCGCAGGGTATCAAGGTCAAACCGCATTAAAAGTAAAAAAAGTAATTGAGAAGGCAAAAGGTGGAGTACTTTTTATTGATGAAGCATATAGCATTACAGAAAATGATCACAGCGATTCGTACGGTCGCGAATGTTTGACGGAGCTAACAAAAGCATTGGAAGATTATCGTGCTGATTTGGTGGTAATAGTTGCAGGATATACTGATCCGATGAACAAATTTTTAGAATCAAATCCAGGGTTAAGATCTCGTTTTAACACATTTATTGAATTTGATGATTACAACGCTGGTGAGCTTGAAGAAATGCTCGTTAAAATGTGTGAAAAAGATGATTACAAGTTGCATGAAAGCGCAAAAAACAGAGTCAAGGAGATGCTTGGTGATATAGTTTCTAAAAAAGATAAGAATTTTGCAAATGGTCGTTTCCTTCGCAATTTATATGACGATGCAGTGATTAATCATGCAAAACGTGTTGTGAAAATGCACCAGCCAAGCGGTGAGCAATTGTCAACTATAACCGATGACGATTTTAGCAGGTGAAATCCCTTCAGGTTGAGTTACATGTTACGAAATTAACGAAGAAAAACCTATGGCGAAAAAAGCAAAGACAAAACCAAAAACAACAAAAACCAAGTATGTTAGCTTCTTTAAAAAGTCGTTTTTCTGTCTTTCCATTTCTACCGAAAACTGCTTAATCGCATCCTGAATTTCAAAGCTTGCTTTATCCATTGCGACAGAAATTTCTTTGACGCTGCGATCTAGCGAGCGATCAATCAGGGGTTCGACTTTTTCATCTATTACTTCAGAGAGTGCTAGTTTTGCTTGATCTAACTCATGAGTCCAATCGGTCTTAAAAAGGGTCATATGATACTCCATTTAAAAAGGTAAATTTTGTAAGTCAAAAAAATTTTGATTAAAATACTCGATTGATCTTCCTTATTGCAAGTGCCCCCCATTCTCGATTTTGAAGCGAGCAGCCTATCTGACAATAGCTATCCCATTTCGGCAGGCTTGGTGGTTGCTGGGCATGTGTATTGTTGGTCGATAAAACCTAAATACAATTGGCTAGAGTGGTCACCTAAAAGCAATAAAAATCATGGGATCTCGCGTAAGTTTATCGAAACACATGAAATACCTGCTGATAAAGCTATGTCGGAAATTTCTGAAAAACTGAGAGGGTCTGCGGTTGTATATTGAGATAATCCTGAACGGGAAGCAATGTGGTTGAGCAGATTGGGGGCACTTGATATAAAAATCGTAAGTATCTACACCCTAGTTGCATAAAAGCAGCGTGAGCATTTCTCGATATATTTAGTAGTTAATTTTTAAAAGAATAATCTTGATCGGCATCGCGCTAATCATGACGCGTTAGCAATTGCGCTAACAGTAAAAAAAGTATCATCAAGGCTATAACCCCAGAAGGTTTTCTTGCGTCATATATTGACGCTTAACCCAGTAAACTATCTATGTGTTCAGGCTATTGATTGCGGTCTGATTTATAATTTCCTTTGTGCATAATAAGCTCGGATTTTGGGAGTAACAGGAGTTTTGATGGATAGGTTTAAAGCTTTATTTAAAGTGTCTATGGACGCTCTGCTGAAAACTATAATGATGTCATTTTTATTGGGGCTGACAGTTGGGTTGTACATTGTGCTTTTTACAACATTATGGATACCAAACTTGTAAAATATAGTTTGAATATTTGTTATTAGCGTATTATATGTAGGTGACCAGTCGCCAGTTACTTCAGACATTTTTTCCGTTAGTCTTCTCATTTTTATGTTTTTTCTATGCGGCTCGGAAGGAAATACACATCACCATTAGTGCGCCTCTCTTAGACTGGCGGTCCCGCCCAATACCATTCGCTGCCATAATTACAATACACACTGAGCAGCTAAAAATTTCGAAGAGATCAAAACCGTTGAAGCAAGAAATGCTCTATATGGATTGTGTAGCTTAATCTCTTAACAAAATGATTGATATTGGCTGCGACACTTCTTGTCGTTACGACTGTGTAATATTTATAAACACAATCTTTGTTAGGTTTTAGATAGTAAACAATGAATGTATCAATACGCGCCATGAGTAGATGAGTGTAAGGCTCAGCTAATAGGCGCTTGAGCAACAATTGTTGAAAATATTATATGGATTGTGGGAGTCTTGAATAAGTGATTTACTTATTCAAGACTAAAATTCCAATATAAGTAAAGGAAAAACAAAATGATACTAAGTACTGTATTCCGCACGCTTAACACAATTGCTTTATTGGTAAGGCATACAATTATCACAATTCCGGTTCGCATACTCAAACGACTAAATGGAAATGAAGTAAAGCCTTATTCGCTTTTTGATTTTAGTACTGAAATATTTAAATTGTGGATATTGTTGTTAATAGGAACAATACTTGGCTTGCCAACAGCTTTACTTAGTGTTCCTGCCTACTTAATGCTGGCGATTTTGGCAGAATATCTATATGTAAGTTGGGAAGATGCGATGGATTTTATTAAGCATTGCTAGAATCCATCAACCCAATCAAAATCATCTCTAGACGAATCATGTGTAGAGTTGATTTTGATTGATTGATTGATT
>CAUOQW010000505.1:0-2885 GCA_963506825.1 uncultured Cellvibrio sp. | reverse complement strand
GTGATGTCCTTGTCGTGGCCTTTATTGCTTAGCGCGGGATGTAGACGGGTATCGAATACATAACCTTCTTTGCCAGCGGTTTCATCCATACTCCATGCAAAACCCACTAGCCTTGGGTCGTAATCCAATCGGCTTTTCATAAACACCGCAGGGCGCTCATTGGGTACCAACAAGTGATAAAGCGTGGGCACAGAACCATTGTGCAAATAAGGCGCTTGCGCCCATAAACCGACGAGTGGCAACGCGTTGTAACCATGGTGTTGTTTGGGTGCCGCAATCGCTAAAGATTTTTTGCCTTGCAAAGAAACACCTTTGTATTCCGCACAAGGTTTAACGTCTTTACCGTACATTTGCACCACCGTATCCGCACCGCATACATCGGTAAAACCGCTAATCGCGCCCAAGGTTACAAACAAGCCAGCAATATAAGCGCGGCCCATATCTGTACCTAGATTGTTATAAACTTTGCCATTGTGGGGTTGATGGCATGCCGCGCAATTTTCTGCAAAAAGTGCCTGACCTTTTTTAGCCAAATTCACATCCACTGCAAAGGGATAAACACTCGCGGGCAACTTATCCAATACTTCTTCTGCAAAAGCAGACACGCGTATATCCACATTGTCATAACCAATGGTCAATTGTGCGGCGATATTTTTATATATAGGCAATGGAATATGCCCAGTCCACTGCCCGCCGCCGTTGATAAGTTTGGTTTTGTCCGCGTTCCATTCCGGGTCGTGGGTATTTTGTTCCCACACTGCCATGATATCGGTTATGCCGTGACTCGGTGGTAAAGCTAAAGATGCGAAAGGTTTTGAGAGCGTTTTTGATTTTAAATTCGCATTAGCTTTAACAGCATTAAAACCAATGGCATCTTCCATTCCAGGCAAGCCATCCAACAATTGTGGTTGTGCACCCTTATAGTATTTATCCACAAAATTTTTCCAACCATGGTATTCATTTTCATGATGAGTCAGAAATTGTGGAATAGTTGTACTTGCGGTTTTCTTGAAAAGTTCGATTTGTGCTTGTTCATAAGCTGCATCGAAACTGCGATTTTCGTAAGTGAAATTTTTATAGAAGTAAGTAGGGTTTTCCGCGTGAACTTGCTCTAAGGCGGAGAGAATTTTTTGGGTGACAAGTGCTATGCGCTTTTGCGGGTCAGTTTCTGCTCCTGCCAGTTTATTGATAGTTTGTACCACGCGTTTGCGATAGCCGATAACATTAAACTCGGCATTGGCTCCGCCATCCAAATAATACATTTTATTATCTGCTAAACGCATGCGCCCAATATGACAAGCTCCACAAGAGAAAGAAGCATAATCAATATTACCTATTGGATTCGCGCGCGATAACCCGCTAAAGCCCATGCCGCGCGGTACAGGTGCGCCGGGTAAGCGCTCGTCATAAAACAGGCCCATCACACTTAAAAAGTTATCGCCCTCGCCCCAATACTCTGGCGCAATGACCGGCAATAATTTCAGAATAATATAGGGCATGCCGTCGGTTTCACTTTCGGCAAAATCTGCAAAGCGATTGTAGGCGGTTTGGTACTTGGCGATATGCGCATCGCGCGCTGCCATCTTGGCCTGTTGATGTGCCTCCCAATTTTCTGGCACGACATTTACAAAAGGTGTTCCGCTTGGAGCATCCAATGCTTTACCAAAACCGCCATAGACTGAATACAAATACAAGCCAGCTCCAACTACGCCTACGACAATCAAACCTAGCAACAACTTCTTCATGTGCAGTCCTTATGAAATTTTTATAAGTAATAACTCGGCTTGCACCGCAAGTTAATTCTTGCGAGACCATCGCCTACATGGATGTATTTACGTCGTGTCTCGGAAGAATTAACTTGCGGTGCATAATATTAAATCAGCCCCAAACCAACGAATAAGATTCCGGGAATGGCCCATTTTTAAAATCAATAGGTGCAGTCGCGCGCAATTGCGGAAGCAGCAATACTTGACGTACCATTTCTGGAATCATTTCCATGCCAACATATTTACCCAAACAATCGTGTGGGCCGAAACCAAAATTGAAGTTGTGGTAGAAAGTTCGATCAGGATTAAATTCATCGGGATTAGTATTGGCAAAATCATCAAACATGGCAGATTGCGTCAAGACGATTACATGGGTATTCGCAGGAATAAGAGTTTCGTAAGCGGTGCCTTTTGCCAAGCTATAGTCTTGCGACGTTTGGCGGAACATATAAGGGCTAATAGGCACATAGCGCAGCGCTTCCCAAACAATATTGTCAAACGCTTTTAAATCCGTTTGTTGTGCAGCTGCTTTAGCTTTTGCGAGCAAATCAGGCTGCTTAATAAAAAAATCAATGACCTGCGAAACAGCTTGCGAAGTCGTTTCAATTGAACCGATTAATAGGCCACCGGCATTCACGCCCACCCGCACCAGATCAAACTCAACTTGATTGGCAAAGCTGCTGCGTAACATGCGCGAAAAAACATCGTCTTTAACTTGTGGGGCCTTTTTACCCCTTAGCAAATAACCCAGCGTTTTTATTGTTCGCCAACCGATTAACAGCAGATTTTTAGTTTGCTCCAACCTCACCATAGCCAATTTTTCAAGCAACGCTTTTTTAATGTAATTGCCTAATGCGATGGTCACCCGGTCATGATTGTCCGTGATATATTTTGCGTGCTCTGGCGAATTCAAATCAAACGGCTGGTTGTGGAAAACATCGTACTGATTCCAAAACGACCATTCGATAAGATCTTTTTTATCCACATTATCCAAACCAAAATATTCCTGCACCATAATCGCAGGCACCATGCGGCAGTAGTTGTAGACTATATCAATCTTGCCGTCAGCTTGTTCCAAAATATCACGGCTAGCCTTGGCGATAAGCGCGCGAATGCGCG
>CAUOQW010000504.1:0-2888 GCA_963506825.1 uncultured Cellvibrio sp. | reverse complement strand
TGTGCTTGGCCTTATTTACTTTATCCCCATTATTATCTTTGCTTTTATCAAAGCGTTTGTTCGTCCCTCTGTACCGCAAGCTCCGGGTCAGAATGATCAAGCCAGTGCAGCAGTTCTACATATGTCTAAGGCATTTGACAGCCTCGCGGGTCGCTCACCTTTTTTAGCAACATCGGCAGCGGTTATTGCGGGTGTTTTAGCAACACGTTTCCCCGCACTATTATCGGTGTTTACGCAGATTTTGGCGGCCTATGCTGAGGATGTAAAAATGCGTGCAGCTAAAGAATCTACTCAACCAACATCAGCAAATGAAGATATCACCAAATAGCCATAACCCCCGTCATAGATATAGCGGCGGGGCGATTCTAGCAAGTGAAATGGCGGGTTCCAAGTTATAAAGAGCTAAACTAACTCAGAAACAGGGAAATTATCTGATAAAACGGAAAAATGTCTCACTAATGAAAATGTGACATTTTTGTGAAGCGGCAGAATGGTGCAGAAGTGTTTAAATCCAACCTTTTTGGCGTGCAATACGTGCAGCATCTACGCGGTTTGCGGCATTTAATTTTGCGATAGCTTCCGAGAGATAATTACGCACAGTTCCTTCTGATAAAAACAAGGTGTTGGCAATTTCGGCAGTGGTTTTACCTTCGCTGGCAAGGCGCAATGCGCGGCGCTCTTTATCGCTGAGTGGATCGGTTTCGCCCAAGGCCATCATCGCCAATTCGCCATCAATAACCCGCTTGCCATCCATAATACGATAGATCGCTTGAATCAATTGTTCCGAGGGGGCATCTTTCAATAAAAAACCTGAGACACCCATATCGATTGCGCGACGAATATAGCCGGAGCGGCCAAAGGTGGTGATGATAATAATTTTAGTGGTGGATTGTTGCTGGATTAAATACTGCGCCAACTCCAAGCCAGAGCGACCGGGCATTTCAATATCCGTGAGCAAAATATCGTAGCTATTTTGTTTGAGCAGCAGCCATGCTTTATCGCCATCTTCAGCTTGGGTGATTTCAAAATTGGGTTCCATACCCAGCAGTGCAGCAAGCGCACCGCGCACCATTGCTTGGTCTTCTGCTAACAAAATTCTCATCGGTAATGTGCCTGTTTTAATGTGCTTGTATCAGTTCGTTGGCGGGTAGGGTGATATCAACGCGCGCGCCGTTGGATATTTGCGCGCTAATATCGCCCGCCAAAGCGTGTAGTCGCTCTTGAATGCCATTAAGGCCATTGCCCGGGGTAATCGATTTAATGCAACCGTTGTCTTGCATGCTAATCACCATGCTTTCGCCATCTAGCTGAAAAGAAATTTTGCAGTGGTTGCCGTTGCTGTGGCGCAACACATTGGTGGTGAGTTCGGTGAGTGCCAAAATTAATGCGGTTTCAGCGCGGGGTGACAGCGAGGGAATCTCGCCATTCAAATCCACCGAGAAACCGTTTTGACGCAACTTTTCACAGAGTTGAATGACTTCGCCCGAAAGCCCGCGATGCTTGTAACCAGAAACGGTTTGGCGTACCAGGCTCAAACTTTCGCGTGCAATTTTGTGGAGGTCAGACAGATGCTCGCCCACCGCTTGAATTTTTTCTTGTTTGAGGAGTTTTTCGGCGAGTTCGGCTTTGAGCGCAATTGATGACAATGTGTGGCCCAGAATATCGTGTAGGTCGCGGGCGATACGCTCGCGCTCTGCAATCACGGCGAGCTGTTGAATTTCCTGACGGCTTTGAATCCAATGCACGCGATGTGAATAGCGCATCCGCTCAATGTGCCCCCAGAGGCTAATAGAGAGTAGGCCGCTAATAGCGGGCAAGGCAAACATCGGCACGGGGTAATCGTAGTAATACTGAATGCCACCTATCGTTAAGAAATAGCCAGCGAGTAGAGTGAGATAAACACGGGTGGAATAATTAAAACCAATCAAAAAGCCAATATAAGGAAAGAAATTGCTAGAGCCTGGCGATACAGGGACTACACAAAAGAAGAGTGCGGTGAGCGCGACTATGGATTTCCACACGTGTTTTTGGTTTAGTCGCGAGCCCCACAAAAAGAAGAGTACAAATAAAAAGTAGGCACCACATAAAAAGATTAGCGTCTCGCTGGAGGCTTTCATGTAATAAACGGGAACAAAATAGTAGAGACTGAAAATCAGCCAGATCCAAGGTTTCTCTAGAAACAAGGGGGCTCTGCAGGAGGTGCCAGGGGGAATCTCATGGTTCATTTTGTTTGCCTGTTGCGCATGGCTTGGTGATGTGTGGATATTCACCATTATAGATGTTTACATGCTGGCAGATAGCCAGTACGTACGCTATTCAAGAGTGTCACAGGCTTTAACTGACAAATGTCAAAGTTTGGGATGCTCTGTACAGAAACGTTAGTTATTAAAGTGATCGTGACCGATTCCGTAAACGGGGTATACTTTCAGTTAAGCGCTCTGCCTACCTGACTCAAGAGCCCTGACCCCAAGAACCAATCGGCATTAAAATTTTAATAAAAAAGGATGTCCCATGAAAAAATACACACTCGGCTTGCTCTTTCTAATCCTTTCTACTAGCGCTATGGCTGCTCCAGAGCCTAGACCGAATATTATCTTCTTGGTTGGCGACGGCATGGGTGTCGCATACACCGGCGCCTATCGTTTATATCAAGATGACCTTGCAACCCCCGCATTGGATGCCACTGTATTTGATGAAATGCTGTCGGGTATGGCTTCCACTTATCCCGACGATCATACCTTGGTCACTGACTCGGCTGCCTCCGCTACGGCGTTGGCCGCAGGTGTAAAAACGTTTAACGGTGCGATTGGTGTTAACTCACAACATGCACCTATTCCTAGTATGTTGGATAAAGCAAAAGAGTTAGGTTACTTAACCGGTATTGCGGT
>CAUOQW010000503.1:0-2889 GCA_963506825.1 uncultured Cellvibrio sp. | reverse complement strand
TTTACGGCAAATCGGATCATGAATACCCTATTACCACCAGCGCAGATGATAACTATCGGCTCATTTTTGAGGGCGGCGGCACCAGTATTAACTGGGAGTTAAATGAATGGAAACTGCGTTACAGTTATGCCAACGTCAAAGTCAAAAACAACAATGCCAGTTTGTTAATCGATGCACTCATTAGCGCAAGCCCACTCTGGCCTGATGCATCTGTAATTGCTGAACGCTTTCACACCAAAGGTAAACAATTTAATTACCATCAGCTCGGCATGATTTACGATAACAATTCATGGTGGTTGCAATCCGAAATCACTCACCTCAATAGCGAAGCACCGGTGATCTACAGCACTCGCCATTTTTACGTGAGTGTCGGTCGTAGCATATATGCCTTCAGCCTCTACGCCACTCGCGGTTATGTTCACGCCGAGCAAAACCCGGTGCAAATCTCGGCACCTGCTGGCTATCCACCACCCATAAGTCAACAGCTCAATGCTTTAGCTGCTGTGACCGAGCAAACCTTAAACAATGCACGCTCCAGCCAAGACAGTTTCGGTGTAGGTGTACGCTGGGATTTCACCAGCAAAATGGCATTAAAATTCCAGGCAGATAAATTCAATATTGATAAATATGGCGATACGCTGTGGATTAAATCGAGCACGAATTTAACTCCCAAAAAGCAAACCGCCAATGTCATTAGCCTCTCATTGGATGTGTTGTTCTGATGCGCGCGCACTTACTGCTATTACTATTCGCGCTTAGCTGTAGCTCACCAGCTTGGGCGGATTTACTGCTGATCGTCAATTCAAACAATTCAATACATACCCTTGAACGCAAGCAAGTGGTCGATATTTTTATGGGACGTGCCACCGCATTTCCCAACCAACAACCTGCTCACACCTTAGATGTTGTTAATGGCAATAATTTGCGTGCTATTTTTTACAAAAGCCTCACTGGAAAAAATGAAGCTCAAGTAGATGCCTACTGGGCCACATTGGTATTCGCAGGGCGCATGTTGCCACCTGAAAAACTGGCGGATGAAGCTACGGTTATTAAAACAGTAAAAAATAATCCGGCAGCTATAGGCTATGTAACCCGCCAAACTTTACCTGTTGGCGTTAAAGTTGTGATGGAGCTTTCAATACCGCAATGAGCATAGCTAAATTTAAATTAAAAAGTTTACACGTCAAAGTCTCGCTAGCTGTTGCCATGGCTGCGCTCTTGATTATGATGGTGTTTTCTTATTATTTTTATCAGCGTATTTATGAAAGTTCATTGGCCGAAAGTGAACGCACCGTTCAACAATTACTCGAAACTGTAAGCACCACTGCCGCGATTGCCGCCTATGTGGGCAATAAAGAATTAGCGCAAGAAGTGGTAAGCGGCCTCACCAAAAACGATATTGTGATTGGTGCAGAAATTACTGCTAATAACACGCAGATTGGCAGCCAAGGAAAACCCGTCGCTAATCAGCCAACCTCTGCCAGCCTACAATTAAAAGCGCCGTTTGATCACACCGAAACAGTCGGCCAACTCTCGGTACTCACCAATTTAACGCTTATTGCCAAACGCGCACGGGATTCAGCCCTCGCCACAACCATGAGCTTAGCGGCGCAAGCCGCAATGATTGCCTTTCTGGTTCTGATTTTGGTGTATTGGATGATGACCCGCCCACTCTCTTTATTATCGACACGCTTACACCACATAATTCCCGGCGATGGAAAACGTTTGGATGTGCAACGCCAACATAAGTCCGATGAAATTGGGTTACTCGTTAAAGATATTAATTCGCTCTTAACCACGGTTGAAAAAATGCTGCAAGAAGAGCGTCAGTTACGTCATAGAGTGGAATTATTAGAACACCGCTTCCGTGGTATTTTTGAAGATAGTAGCGCGGGTATTTTTTTAGTGCGCGATAACGGCACCATGGTAACGGCGAATCCAGCCTTCTTTAAACTCACCGGAAAATTCTCGGGGCTGGAAGATATAACGGCCGACACCAATATCGTTAGAGAAACTTTTGTTGAGCCAGACCAAGCGCGCGGTTTAATCAAGCTGGCTATTGTCAGTCAGCGCCCCTGTTCTTGCGATTTAAAAATAACATCCGTCACAGAAGATGAAAAAAATCGCTGGGTACACTGCATTTTTTCACCTGCCGGTGAAGATCAATCTGACCCTGTAGTTGAAGGCGTTATGTACGACATTACCCAGCGCAAACTCGCGGAAGATATTACCCGCGAACTCGCCGAAAAAGATTCGCTCACCGGCTTAGCCAATCGCCAAGCCGCAGAACTCGTTTTAAAAGAACTGGCTACTAACAACCTGCACACAGGCGCAGGCTTTGTGGTGATGCTTATCGATTTGGATCGCTTTAAATTTATTAATGACACCTATGGTCATGATGCTGGCGACTGGGTTTTAAAAGTGGTGGCGGAACGATTACACAGACGTGTGCGCTCTTCCGATATAGTCGCGCGTTTGGGTGGCGATGAGTTTTTGATTATTTTAACGCAAACCGATAACCATCAAAAAGTAAAAGAACTGGCGCAAAAACTCTTGGCGGATCAACAACAAAGCATTGAAGTGCAGCCCGGCTTTTTTGAAACCATTGCCATGAGTATTGGCATAGCTTTTTACAGTCGCAAAGAAGATAACGAGATGAGCATTCGTAAACATGCTGACCAAGCAATGTATGCAGTGAAAAGAAATGGCAAGAATGGTTACGCGATTTACAGTGCTATAGGTAAGCACGATATATTTATTGATGGCAAAGCAAAACAATCGCTAAAAGAACATTAACTTTCAATCATTTTATAAAAAAACCTATTTTACTCACGTAAAATAGGTTTTTCTCTTAGGGGTGTTGATTAATTGGTGCCAGTTAATTTGTAC
>CAUOQW010000502.1:0-2891 GCA_963506825.1 uncultured Cellvibrio sp. | reverse complement strand
TGGCGCTTGATCAGCGGTTATCACGGCGGTGGTTATGCAAAGAAGCTATCGGGTGATTTACGCAAATTTATGTTTGAGTTTGAGTGTGAAACCAAACTTATACTTGATCCTGTTTATACACTGAAAATGTGTTGGGGTGTTGCGCAATTGTTGGCGCAGAATTATTGGCCACGGGGTAGCCGATTAATTTTGGTTCATACCGGTGGTTTGCAAGGTCGGCGTGGCTTTAATCTTAATTAATGAGTTAAGTTTGCGTTGAATAATTGTCCATTAAATGAATAGCCTTTATTGCTGTAAAGCGAAGGAATATTTTATGCAACCGCAAAAAAATATCGTGCCAGTGCAAGTTGAGTTTGATTTGTCATTAACGCGCACTTTAGTTCCGCTTAAGGATATGAGCGAGAGTCATCTGTTGGAATTATTGAGTCACGCGGAAGCAGAGGTTGTGTGTGCAGGGCAAACCATTTTTTCGCGCGGTGCCTATGATGCCCATCACGTGTATCTTCTCTATGGCAATGTAAGCTTGGTTGATGAAAATAATGTGACCACGATTGTGAAAGGCCGGTCGAGTTTGTTGCCTATAGGTCATCATCAACCGCGTTTGGTGACTGCTGTTGCCGAGTCTGACTGCAGTATTTTGCGTTTGGATAATGAGCGTTTGGATAAGCTTTTGGCTTGGAGCCAAGTTGCGGATTATTTACAGCTTAATATTTCCCGTCAACGAGATCTGGATGAAGATATTGATTGGATGATGACGGTGTTAAAATCCAATTTATTCTTTAAGGTTCCCCCAATTAATGTAGAAGAAATATTTTCGCGCTTAATCCCACAGGTCGTTTATGCGGGTGACGTGGTGATTCGGCAAGGAGAGTTGGGCGATCAATGTTATTTTATTAAAGAAGGTGAGGCAGAAGTTTGGCGTCATAGTGAAGCAGGGCGCGAACATCTAGCTACCATCGGCGTTGGTCGTTGTTTTGGCGAAGATGCTTTGGTTAATGAGGCAGCACGTAATGCGTCGGTGATTATGTTGACCGACGGTGTGTTGATGCGCTTGGACAAGCAGGACTTTTACCGATTGCTAAAAGAACCTCAGGTTCCCTCAATTACATTGGAATCTTATACAGACAAAATTACCGCAGGCGCAGTTGCGGTGGATGTGCGCAGTGAAGAGGAATACGCTGAGTTACATTTGCACTCCGCAGTGAATGTACCTCTGAATTTATTGGGGATTAAGTCTCGCATGCTGGACAAAAATCGCGCCTATATTTTTTATTGCAATACCGGACGGCGCAGTCGTGCAGCAGCACATTTATTAACACAGCAGGGATACCAAGCTTTTGCGCTGGAGGATTGCGCGAATCTATTGGTGCAAGCGCGTTGGCATTCGTTTTTGGATGACCGTTTCAACTATGTTTTGCGTGATGGCTTAGCCGCTAAGGGGGTCTAGTTTTTTACGGGAACTGAGCCGAAAAAAGGCCGCATTGCGGCCTTTTTTGTTTTTAATTCTTGGTCGCTCAACTTAATTACTCATTCAGCTCCATCACCATTCAACTCCTTCAGCTAGTCAACTCTGTCGCCATAGCGCATTTCACGTAACTTTCCTTCTTTGAAGTAGAGGTTGGTCCAGAACTGCCCTTTGCCGGGGTTGTAAGTCCATAGATCAACATTTTCGCAACGCTCTAGCGTATCCCAGTATCCATCTGCTCGTTTAATTCTCACGGGTGTCTTTTCGCAGTAGGTATCTTTAAGTGCGGGCTCGCCACATTTACGAAGCACATCAATCTTGGTATCCCCGATATCGATTATATCTCCTTTACAGCGTAGCGATTCTGCATGTGCAGAATGAGTTAAAAATAAGGCCATAGAGAGTGCTATGCCGACGGTCACTTTCATAAAAAATCCTTGCTATTGATGGGGGCTATGGAATCTCTGCTAAGCATAAACCTGAAATCCACTTTGGGTAGATTGGTACAACAAATAATTTTTCTGGGTTGATTAAAGAAATAATGGCTGGTGCCGTTAACTTTATAGGTGGGTAACTACGATAGACACGCAACTGTGGTCGATAAGCAACTGCCGCATAACTCCTATAGTTCATTGATGAGAGAAGTTCCTATGAATGCATATCAAGCAGCGCAGCATTATTCATCTGTTAAAACTCAAACCAATGTTCTAGATGCCTCCCCCCATAGACTTATTCAAATGTTGTTTGAAGGCGCTCTGGAGCGTATTGCACAGGCAAAAGGTGCAATGCAACAACACCAAATCGCTCGCAAAGGGGAGTTGATTGGTAAGGCCATTAATATTGTGGGTGGTTTACAGGGCAGCCTGAACGATAAAGAAGGCGGAGAATTGGCCGCAAATCTTGAAGGCTTATATGACTATATTGTGCGCCGTTTATTAAAAGCTAATTTAGACAACGACCCAGCGATTTTGGACGAATGCGGACGCCTTTTGGGTGAATTAAAATCGGGTTGGGATGCCATAGCTAACGAGGTGCGTTGAAATGAGCCTTCGTCTAGTTGAGCCAATCACCTATTCAGGTAAAGCAGGTGTGCTTCAGGTTCGTCGCTTGCAGAACGAACTGAATAAGGCGCTCGCAGTGGAGGATTGGGCGCAGGTTCGCCGTCTGGATCAAACCTGTGCTCTATTAATCGATAAGGTGATTCTTGCGAATGAGAATGACGCGCAAGCGATAGCCGAGGCTTTAAGTGAGCTAAAAGGGGTGTATGCAAGTCTCATTGTGCAATGTAAGCGCGAAGTTGCTTCAATGGCGCATTGATTTAGTGCTAGGCTTAGCGGTATAACTAACAGCTGAGCCAGTAAAGGAGCGCCAACATTGTCTAATTACAATTCGCAAGAAGCCCTTAAGCAATATCGTCAACTCGGGC
>CAUOQW010000501.1:0-2897 GCA_963506825.1 uncultured Cellvibrio sp. | reverse complement strand
CCATACGCGTTGCTTGGCTGCTGCGGAAGCTGCCGAGCATGGCAGAAGTTTTCATGGAGGAATTTTGTTTCTCCACACCGCGCATCATCATGCACATATGCTTTGCTTCAATGATAACCCCAACTCCGCTCGCGCCCGTAATTTGCAATACAGATTCTGCAATTTGTGTCGTGAGTTGTTCCTGAATTTGTAAGCGGCGCGCGTACATATCTACAATTCGAGCGATTTTAGATAAACCTAAAACCTTGCCCGTTGGAATATAAGCCACATGGGCTTTGCCGATAAAAGGTAGCAAGTGATGTTCGCACATGGAGTAAAGCTCAATATCTTTTACCAGAATCATTTCACTGGAGTCAGATGGGAAGAGCGCACCGTTGACAACCTCATCAATGGTTTGGTTGTAGCCACGGGTTAAAAATTGAAAGGCTTTGGCGGCACGTTCGGGGGTATCTTGCAAACCGGGACGGTTCAAATCTTCACCAATGCTAGTGATAATGCTCGCAAAATGTTCTTTCATAGGATCCTCACATCACAATAAAACCCACATCGTCTGGGTTTGAATAGGGCGGCATTTTACCCTGTAAAGCCGGTGCTGACGAACCCGATTTGCGCAAAGCGCAATATTCTTTTAATTCGTGGCGACCGATTAGGTAGAATAGCACCACATTTTTTACCTGAGTTTCTGTCATGCCTTTAAACACAGCCGATATTTGCGACGAATTATTTACCTTGCGCGATTTTATTCGCTGGGGTGCCAGCGAGTTTAATGGTGCCAAGCTTTATTTCGGTCACGGCACCGATAATGCGTGGGATGAAGCTGAGCAGCTAGTCTTGCACGCGATTAATCTCGTCCCGCCCTTAGATGAAGAGTGGTTGAGTGCGCGTTTAACGCGTGTTGAGCGTGATCGTGTAGTGGAAAATCTGCGCCGCCGCGTTGAAGAGCGAATTCCAGCCGCCTATATCACTGGACAAGCTTGGTTTGCGGGGTTGCCTTTTGTGGTGGATGAGCGAGTACTAGTGCCTCGCTCGCCTATAGGTGAGCTCATCCAACAACAATTTTCGCCTTGGCTGGCCAATGAGCCCGCACAAATTTTGGATTTGTGTACCGGTAGTGGTTGTATTGGTATCGCCTGCGCCTATGCTTTCCCCAATGCCGAAGTGCAGCTCAGCGATATTTCCTTTGATGCATTGGAAGTCGCCGAAGAAAATATTCAGCAGCACGATTTGGAGGATCGTGTGTTTGCAATGCAATCGGATTTGTTTGCCAATTTAGTCGGCCAAAAATTCGATTTAATTGTTTCCAACCCTCCTTATGTGGATGCCGATGATTTAGCGAGTATGCCGCCTGAATATCACGCTGAACCAGAAATTGGTTTGGGTTCTGGCGATGACGGTTTGGAATTCACTCGTCGCTTGTTGCGTGAAGCGAGCGATTATTTAACAGATGATGGTGTGCTGATTGTTGAAGTGGGTAACTCATGGATTGCGCTGGAAGAAGCTTATCCCGATGTGCCTTTTACCTGGATTGAGTTTGAGCGCGGTGGGCATGGGGTGTTTATGCTGACTAAGGCGGATTTGTTGCTTTTAAAGTAAACCAATAATGCCCATATTCTTTGCGAATATGGGCATTGTTTATTGCATCTTAATGTTTTGTGCTATCTCTCCACATCCACCGCAAAATCTCTGGTAACAAACTGCCACCATGCTGATCTGAATGGCCACCATCGCCCCATATATGATTGATATCGTAACGCGGGCCTTTATCGCCAAGTTTATCTGCATTCGCATTTGCCCATTCCAGCGAAGACAGCATCTGTTGATTCGCTAAAAACCAATTGCCGTGTTCATTGCTCAAGTCGTTGCTGCCATCCTGTAAAAAAATACGCATAGGGCGAAGTGGGGATTTGCGAATCAGGCCGGGATAAATATCGCCACCAGGAATCAGCGGTTTATCCGCAGTTGCGGGCACGTAGCCAATGGATGTGTAGCTACCAATTATGCTGATGACTTTGCGGAACACATCAGGCCTGTGCCAAGCCACCGTAAAGGCGCAAATCGCACCACTGCTAGTACCGCCAATAATATGTTCATCGGGATTACTGCTGTAAGGATATTTTTTAGCAACTTCGGGCAAGAGTTCGTCAATTAAAAAACGGGAATAATCATCGCTAAGTGCATCATATTCCGGTGCGCGATGATCTGGGTTGGACATGCCTAAATTATCGGGATAGCGTTCACTGAGGTTGCCTGGCGTAATAAAGACGCCGATGGTTTGTGGAATGGCTTTTTGGTGAATCAAATTATCCAGCACCGTGGGCACGCGCAATGAACCTTTGGGATTGGTTGCGCGTTGGCCATCCTGAAATACTAATAAACTGGGTTTGGTTTTGGATTTTGCTTTGTAGTTAGCGGGCACATAGATCCAGTATTGTCGAACCGTGCCAGTGAAGACTTTACTGTGAAACTCAAAAGGCCCCTCAAGTTTGCCTTTGGGGATGCCTGATTGCTCCAATGAGTCTGCAGTATGTGGATATTCACCTGTTTGGGGGCGCTTGACCCGTTCCGCAAAATATTACACTTCCCTCTGAAACCCTTGCCACGTAAGGCTTTCAGCGGTGTGATCGAATTTTACACTATTTCTTAACTCTTGTTTATAAGCGTTATCAAGTCGCCTCATATTGTGATTTCCTCCCAAATAGTGTCCTTTCCCCACCACGGCTTCTCATTCATTCAATTGAGCTCTGTCACAGGATAAATACTTCTCGCTACGCCCTGAAATCACTTGCTAGAATCCTGCCCCACTCTAAATAGACGGTGGGCGAAATATGGCTAGTGTTGATAAACGTATCAAGATACTTACTGCATCAGAAGTTACTGAACTATATGCTCCGCCCATT
>CAUOQW010000500.1:0-2898 GCA_963506825.1 uncultured Cellvibrio sp. | reverse complement strand
ATAAGCCGAGGATATTTTTAATTTATCCATCAAGCGAATCATATCCTCTGCCATAAGATGATAAGTCAGTGGTCCATTGGAATCTGTACTGCGCCCCTGCCCGCGGCTTTCGGGTGTCAGCACGCGATAATTTTTTGAAAAAAACTCAACCTGATGCCCCCAGGATCTTGCACTGCCTAAACCGCCGTGTAAAAAAATGATGGGCGCATCTTTACTCTCTAACTTGCCATGTTGTTCCACATAAATGGAGATATCACCCAGATCGATTAGCTCACCTCCTCCGTTTCTTGCTTCAGCTGCTGCACTTGCGGTACGCGATAATAAAAGTTGTACGCAGATAGCGGCGAGTAAAATAGCGAGAAGTGGAATAACCACTCGTTTAAACGATAGTGACATTGGGTTTACCTTAGCGTTAAAAATTTTATTGTTTCTGCTCGCTGACATAGCGAATCAAGGTACTCATATTTTTAATATAAACGCCGGTTGAAATTCCCAGCGGAGGCTGGTCGGCAATATAGGGTGAGGTGTCCCATTCATCGCCTACCAAAGTTTCGGCATAACGCTCGTCTTTAGACAAACCGGTTTTCGGCGGCTCGCCTTTGTAAGGATTACTCGTCATCAATAAAGGCGTTGGCCAATAACCCTGCGAGTTGAGTGTAGTAACGAGGTCTTGTACTTTTTGTGGGTTACCCATAGCATTTTGCGCACGCAGATTCAGATCAGAATTATTTTCTTTTTTAAAACTGAAATACTTAGGCAAGGCTTCTTTCTTGGTGTTTGTTAGCGGTGAATTTTTTGCTAATTGCTCAGATGGGAGCGCTAAAGCTTCAGTGTAGGCCGCACGTAAACTGGCGATATTAATACGGCGAGTGGAGCCGTAATGCGCTAAGGTTTTTGCCGGGTTGTAATCCGCGTAATATTCGCCATTCACCACATTCGAACCGCGCCGATGCGTGTATAGAAAACGCCCCGTACCCACTTCAACATTACCGGCATGGTTGCGATTATTGTTAACATCTTCTGTGGGTAATTTGGTAGTTTCTAACCAATCAAGTGCGGCGGGAATAGGCATTAGAAATTTTCTATCGCCCGTTAAGCGATAGAATTTAATGAGCTGCAAAATATTATCCACTGTGGTGCTAGTAGATACAGATTTTGGTTCAAATGAACGCGCGCCTTCTGGTAAAAATTTGGCGTTATATTGCATCGACCAACCTGCTTGCGGTTGCTTTAATTGCAAAGCGACATAGGCATCCATGCCGCGACTAATGGCATCTAACACTCGCGCCTCATCAATAAATTTTTTATTGAGTGCTTGATAGCACATCAATAAAAATTCCATATTTTTATCGGCAACGTCATCGTTAAAGGTAATGAATGAAGCGTAATCGGCAATACCTTTGTGAGGTTGCGATTTGGAAGGCGGGTAACGCTGTGGCCAACCGCCAATGGGATATTGGCTTTGCAGTACAAAATCAATGGCTTTGGTTAAGGCAGTGCGATATTTTTTATCGGATTTTTCGGTGTACATTCGCAATAAAAATGTTGCGGCATCCATAGTGCCACCATCATCAAAAGTGGCGTTGTCGGAATAATATTGAAACTCTTCCAAGCGCCATGCATTTTTACCTATGGTGTTATACCAATCGCGCAGCGAAGCTTTGCCCGCAAAATCCGCCACGTAATTCCAACCACCATTAGGCAATTGCGCGTGCATAATCGCACCCGCCACTTGTTCGGCAGCGCGATAATAATAGTCATCGCCGGTCGCATGGTACGCATCTAAAAGTACATGACCGACGCTCGCGGTGCCTGGCGGCTGCAACCAAATCATAGTGCGCCGCGCTTCCAACTCGCCCCACTGCCGCGAAAAATCCGGCAAGTAAGCCCACACAAAACCACCTTGATAACTCACCTTCTCCATCATAAAACGGCTGGAGGTTTTCATGGTCGCTAAGACGGATTCTTTGGAGGGGACATCACCATAAGCAGCATTACAAGTAGATAACAACATGCTTATGATAAAGATAGGTTTTGCAAAAAATTTCATAGCGCAGCGCCAGTTTGATTATGTTTATTGGCTAGAAGTATAGGCAGAACTGGATGACAGATTTATATATTTTGCTTTTGTAGGTTGGCGCTGAGGAACGAAGCCCAACATGACCATGTATTCGTACAATTAAAAAATTAATAACGTGCGACACCTTTAAAGACTTTCCATAATTCAATACCGCAACTTTAAGGAGTGCGAAATGTTGGGGTTCGCAAGCTTACCCCGACCTAGTTGCTAAGTAGAAACAAGCCTGCACTCTCAATCGGGAGCTTGGGAACGAGGTTAAAAAAATCTTGGATTATCTTAACGTAAGAGTAACATAGCACCAACACATTCATCTGGATTAACTTATGGCTACGCCAGCAACTTTATACCACTATTGTTCCACTTCGACATTTCAATCAATTGTTGAACAAAAATCTCTTAGGTTATCATTACTTTCACAATCCAACGACACAATGGAAGGAAAGCTAGTAAGCAAAATAATTGAAAAGCTGGCAAAAAATAGCGCACTAGATACTAAAAATCTCTCTAGGCTTCTTGAAATGCTAGAAAGATTTGAAGCCCAACTCTATGGCTTTGGCTTTTGTATGTCTAAAGAAGACGATCTACTAAGTCAGTGGCGCGGTTACGCAGACAACGGAGCTGGAGTCGCCATAGGAATATCTACACAATATTTAGAATGGCTTTCCACGTCAAAGTTAAAAACACCCTTTAATCTAACTGAAGTTAACTATGGAAATGCAAATTATGATTCGGCAATAGAAATCGCATACCAAAAAATAAATGGGCTAATAGAACAAGGGGCATTCAATGATATGAGTGATAAAATAGATTTAAAAACT
>CAUOQW010000499.1:0-2917 GCA_963506825.1 uncultured Cellvibrio sp. | reverse complement strand
TTGCGAATGAATTCGATGTCTTCTACTAATTTCTGCGTGCTGTTGGTTTGCAATTCCGCATGGGGGCGCGAGCGGCCTGCACCGCGCTGATCTAATAACACTATGCGATAGACTTCAGGATCGAAAAAACGGCGATCATATTTACCGCAACCCGCTCCGGGGCCACCATGAACGAACAGCACAGGAATGCCGTCAGGATTTCCCGATTCATCCACATAAAGCTCATGGGGGGCTTCTACTGCAATAATATGGCGTTGGTAGGGTTTTATCTCAGGGTAAAAAGTATGCATAGACTGACCTTGTTATTTGCACGAGACTGTAGGTTAATCGCATGAGGTTCATCGCATGTAGCTAAACACACGGCGTATGTTAACTGCATGCGAACCACAAAGCGCCAGAGCCGTTTTTGGCCGCAGCAATCCTCTAAAGGTAGCACAGAGCCTAACGTTTTAGGCGGACTTTTTAGCGCATTCCACATGGGAATTAACAAATAATAGAAGCTATTAGGCTCTACTGACATTTATTGACAAAGGCTCGTGTAAACTTTGCACAACTCAACGCACTAACCCTATCCCACACCAAAGTCGAGCCACCCATGCAACGCGCCGAACGCCTCTTTCAATTGCTCACATTGCTGCGCAACCGCCGCACCGTGATGACAGCACTGCAATTGAGCGAACATCTTCAAGTTTCGGAGCGCACAATTTATCGCGATATACAATCGCTCAGCTTATCCGGCGTGCCGGTGGAGGGCGAAGCTGGCGTGGGCTACCGGCTTTCTCATCGCTATCAACTCCCGCCGCTGATGTTTGATCGCCACGAAGTAGAAGCGCTCTTATTGGGCGCGCGCATGGTGAGCAGTTGGGGCGATACGGATATGGCCGCCCACGCCAAGCAGGCCATGCAAAAAATATTATCGGTACTACCCGATCACTTGCGCCACAGCGATGAAAATTTGCCGTTGTTAGTGCCACATATGGAAGACGTGCAGAAATTTTATACCGCGCACAGCCAACCTATTCGCGAAGCCATCCGCTCGCGCCAGCGAGTCAGCATTGATTACACCCGCGCCGACAGGCAAGTATCTTCACGCACCATTGAGCCGCTTGGGTTAATTTTTTGGGGCAAGGTGTGGACGCTGGTAGCCTGGTGTCAATTGCGCAACGATTATCGCACCTTTAGGCTCGATCGCATTAATGACTTAAATGTATTAGCAGATTTTTTTGAAACCCATGACACTAAAAGTTTGAAACATTTTTTAGCGTTGATGAAAGAAAAGCATCAACAAGACGACAATTGCACGGACTAATACCATGACCGAAAAACATCGCTGCCCTTGGTGCGGAATTGATCCACTTTATATGGACTACCACGACAATGAATGGGGCACGCCGCTTTACGATAATCAAAAGTTGTTTGAGTTTTTAATTTTAGAAGGCGCACAAGCGGGGCTTTCGTGGATCACCGTATTGCGTAAACGTGAAAATTATCGCCAAGCGTTTGATAATTTTAATCCCAATAAAATTGCACGCTATAACGATACCAAAAAAGCCAAATTATTGTTAAACGAAGGCATTATTCGCAATCGCTTAAAGCTCGACAGCGCCATTAAAAATGCCCGAGCCTATTTGGCAATGCAAAAAAATGGCGAAGACTTCAGCGAATTTTTATGGAGCTTTGTGGAAGGAAAACCCAAACAAAATAAATGGGAGAGCATGAGCCAAGTACCCGCATTCACCCCCGAGTCAGACGCAATGAGCAAAGCCCTTAAACAGAAAGGGTTTAACTTTGTGGGCAGCACGATTTGCTATGCGTTTATGCAGGCCACCGGCATGGTGAATGACCATATAATAACGTGTTACAGGCACAAACTTTGTAAAGCAGGAAAATAGTTTATATGTACGATTCCAGTCTTGATCGCGAACCCGATATGCATTATGTGTTTGTGTACGGCACCCTGCGCAGTGCCTGCGAAACGGGTGCTCATAAACAATATTTAAATGGTGCAGATTTTATTTCTCCCGCTAAAATTCGCGGCCAATTATTTATGGTGGATTACTATCCGGGTTTAGTACTCAGTGAAACCGAGCACTGGGCAGTGGGCGAAATTTATTTATTAGAAGATGAAGCACAATTGCACGATTTAGACGTGTACGAAGGCTGCGCAAAAAAATCGCCGCAACCACATGAGTATGAGCGCCGTAAAACACAAGTGGTACTGACCAGCGGTGAGAAAATGGCCGCTTGGGTGTATGTTTATCAACAAGAAACTCAAAATTTAGCAGTTATTAACTCTGGCGATTTTCTTAATCGCTATTAGCTTCCTCTAACGGCAACTCCACATAAAAACAGGAACCTACGCCTTCGGTTGACACAAAACCAACCGTGCCATTCATAAGTTCAATAAGTTCTTTAGCGATACTAAGACCTAAGCCTGCGCCACCGACAGACTCTACATTAACGCCCGCTTCCGGTAACGTTTTTTGAAAAAGTGTTTCATGACGACTTTCTGGAATGCCGCAACCATGGTCAATCACTTCAATTTTTACTTTATCGAAACTGACATTCACATTAATCATTATTGCTTCGCCCTTGGGCGAAAACTTTGCAGCATTGGAAATAAAATTCACCACAACTTGCCGTAACCGCCGCGCATCCACTTTTACCAGAAGATATTCATAGCGAGGCCCTACTACTATATGGGCTCCGTATTTGTGCGCGTAGGAACTCATGGACAAACAGGCATCATCAATAATTGGCATTAGCGGTTGGATTTGCAGATCCAACTCAAGCTTACCAATTGATAAACTATCAACATCTAATAAATCATTGACCAACTCACTTAATCGCAAACTATTTTTTTGTGCAATATCCAATACCTTTATCGCGGACTCAGGCAGCTCCCCCAACTGACCGC
>CAUOQW010000498.1:0-2919 GCA_963506825.1 uncultured Cellvibrio sp. | reverse complement strand
GTCGCCGGTTTTTTTTGCCCTTACTTTTGAATCGGTTTCTCCGAGTGCCGCGTTGAGGCCGATTGCGGGCACTCACAACTGCGAGTTATTAATCACCGCGGAAGACTGCTTTCAAACCTTTGTATTCGTCATTTACAAACTCAAAACTGGCTTGAAGTGCTAATGCATTCTTCATATATTCTGCATTCTCAATTTGATCCTCAACGGTGTTGCCATCAATGGAGGGCTGTTGTGGTGTGCGGTACAGCAGCTCATTGGGCTCATCGGCAATGGCATCTGTTGAGATGTGATGCTCGTTTGTCGTTTGTATGGCGAGACGATTTTCTGTATCGGTCTGGTTCAATATTGTTTTGAAATCCAGATCGCGTGCTTTGTAGTTGGGCGTATCACTATTGGCAAGATTATTGGCTAAGACGCTCGCTCGCTGGCCACGTAACCGCAAGGCAGCTTCGTGGATACCAGCTGTTGGTACAAATGAAAGTGGCATAAAATTTATCCTCGTTGTACGATAAAAAAGTGCATAGCGTTCACACATAATCCAGAACCCTACACCCCAGCCCTACACAACTTACGTGTTATTTTCTCCATACTGCAGGAGTAAAACCTCGACCACCCTCATGAGGCATGAATTCTATTTACGGTTGCATTTATGTATCCATTACGCAGCGGTTCGTCGTGAAAATTCAACGTGAGTTCATCGTCTTCTTTGATATTTTCTACCGACCAAATTGTCGGTGGATAACCCAGTAATTTACAGTTAGGACTTTTTGAATGATTAATGTAGCTGTACTTGGTTTTAAACATCCTGACTAACATGCGTTTACCGGTTAAAAAATTCCACTCCATAAAAATACTGTCTTTACTATTTTCAGGCAGTGACAATCTGGATTTCATTTCCCGATAAAATTCATACGAAATAATTTGACCGTCCAACGTTGCGAGCGCATAACCCGCACCAATAAATGCTGTGGAAAAAAGACCAAAACCATGAATCGGACTTGGCCTTATATCCGTGTGTTGAATGTTATTGATGATGCAATCATGTTTAATTGCGACATCTGTCTTCAATAAAAAATGGACGATATCCATACTTCTCAATTCACCGTATCGGCCGACAAACGTTGCCGTTTTAAATTCGAACATGTTAAAAAGATAAATAGGGTTTGCCGCGAATTAACTAGTCAATACCAATGATGATAGTGATGACGCCCGTGATGAATAAAATGAATGCGCCTACACACATTTCCAACACTATGGCGCGTGATAATCGTATTGAGAATCCGGGTTGCATTAATCGTGGTACGGTTAGCCATTTATTGCTGGCCGCGAGTAATAACAAACTTCCTACCAGTGTTAAATTCAATAGCAAACCTTGCCCATAAGGAGTGAAAAATAAGGTGTGAAAATCTTTCAGCAACATTACTGCCATTAAAACACCGCTGGCAACCAGAACGCCTACTATGATGGTGGCCACTTGGCCAAAACGCTCCATAGAGCGTTGAATTTCAGGGGTTTCAGCGGTGCGACTCACAAGCCAAAGCGGATAGAGCGACCCCATCCATAAGGACATGGCCAATACGTGCAAAGTAATAGCGACTTTACCGAGCAGTGGTTGCTCCGCGAAATGCCCCACTTGTGAAAAAGAAGCGAGCAAACTGAGCCCGCCCAACAGCGTCAGCACTTTTACCAATGTGTTATGGGGGGGTTGTGTTTTTAGTAACCACCCTACAGCAGCGCCAATCAGTAAAAAACCACTCAGCTGTAAGGCTACGGCGGTACCCATAGAGGCTTGCCACAAAATAGCCATCATGTCGGTATCCAACATGCCTTTAAGCCCCTGATCGGACAATGCGCCGACTTGAGTGCCAAAGCCAATCAGCGTAGCGATTATTCCCGCCATGCATCCCCAGAAGGTATACCGGCGTATAGCGGTCGCAGATTCTCGATGTTGCACCAGCAACACCGAGGCAAAGAGTCCGCCTATGGCGCTAGCCACACTCGCATAAAGTGTAATTCTGCTCAGTAGGGTGAACAGCGCCCATAGGCTAAGGCTCATGAGTTAGTGACCCGTATGATTCGAGCCGGAATGACCCTTCATGTCATCGTGTTTCATATCGTCTTTTTTCATGCCTTTCATTGGACCAACCATAAAGGCAAACTCGCCACTCATGTTGTGGCCGTCTTTACCCATGGCGGTCCAATTTACGATGTAATGACCCGCAGCGAGTTTAGGCAAAGGATGTTTGTGTATGTTTTCTGTTGTGCTATGGGCAGTGAAATTAAGATTCACTGCTGTGCCGTTCATTTTGTCCGTTAGAGTTAACTTCATCAGCATGATGGGCTTTTCAAATTCCAGTACCAATTCTGGCGGGGAGGCTTCTACCATGGCATTAGCGGCGGGAGTGGATTTTTCAAGCCCAGCGTGTGCGAGCGCATTGCTGGCAAAGCATAAGACCACCAGCGATAACAACAGTTGGCGAAGTGTAGAAACGGTGCGGTGTGTGATGTTCATAATGATTTTCCTGTAGTGAATTAAAAAACGTAGATGGATAACGAGTTACATCTTGGAGTGTGCCTAAAACCAAACACGCAACCCCACAACTAACTCTGTGTCGCTAACAGCCTCTCCTTGGCGTTTTACAAACTCGGCGGTATTGCCAAAGTTTTTGTTCCAATTAATACCCGCATAAGGCGCAAATTCGCGCCGGATTTCATAGCGCAAACGCAGCCCCGCTTTAACATCGGATAGGCCTGATCCGGTGCCGGTTTCGGCATCATTTTGGCCGTACACATTGATTTCGACATTGGGTGTAAGAATCAAACGTTGGGTAAATAACAACTCATACTCAGCCGAAAAGCGCGCAGCAATACGACCAGATTCGCCAACAAATAACGCGGTATCCACATCGAACCAGTACG
>CAUOQW010000497.1:0-2927 GCA_963506825.1 uncultured Cellvibrio sp. | reverse complement strand
TGACTTTTGTCAGAATTTTATTGGTTTTACTCTTACCAATGCTCACCCAAATCGCCCTCGCAAAGCCAACAACTATTCTCGTGATGGGCGATAGTTTGAGCGCAGGCTATGGTATTAAAGTAGAAGAAGGCTGGGTGACATTACTGCAACAGGAGCTGGCCAAAAAACAACACGGCGATGCAATAAATGCCCGAGTGATTAACGCCAGCGTGAGCGGAGAAACAACCAGCGGTGGTTTAACACGCTTACCTGCCGTATTAAACCAACACAAACCCGATATTGTGATTATTGAATTAGGCGGAAACGATGGCTTACGCGGTCAACAGCTAAAAATCATGCAGGAGAATTTACAAACAATGATCACTGCAAGCCAAACCGCTGGAGCCAAAATTATTTTAGCGGGCATGCAGATCCCTACCAATTATGGGCCGCGCTACACCAAACAATTTAGAGAGATATATCCAACTCTTGCTGAAAAAAACAAAACCGCCTTAATTCCTTTTTTGCTGGAAGGTGTAGCAACCCACACAAACTTAATTCAGCAAGATGGCATTCACCCTACTGCAGAAGCACAACCACTTATTCTCAAAAATGTGCTTCCGGTTTTAATGCCGCTTATTAAATAGCGGCTTAAAAACTTAGGGAACCGCTGAAAAATGTTTACGATGCAGCGCTGGCTAGACAAACTTGTTCGACTTGCTAAAGCCGCGAAGCACAAAAGCGGAGTTTATTGAAACAAATGAGAATTTTGAGAAAAAATTTAACGACGCCAGAGCAAACAAGTTAATTTTTCAGAGGTTCCTTAGGCAAGAGCCTCAATATAGTCCACCATAAGCTGCACAGTTTTGTTGCCACGAAATTCATTTACATCTAATCGATAGGCAACTTTTACTTTTTTAGCTTGGGTGTTAGGCCATAGTTTAGGGTCAATATTAAAAGCGATGGCATCCACCAGTTGCTGACCTTGAGTATCAACACCCAACGTCATTTTTAAATGCTTCTCACCCAGGATTTTTTGCTGGATTAAGAAAAACTCACCATCAAATATAGGCTCTGGAAAATGCTGCCCCCAAGGGCCAGATTCTCGCAATTGCTGCGCAAGTGTTAGGTTAAAATCTTGCGTAGCCAACTCACCATCACTTAAGACCAATGCGGATAAATTTTCTTCAGTTAATTGACGGCGCACCTCTTCATCAAACGCAGTTGCAAACGCAGAGAAATTATCACGCGTTAAACTCATGCCTGCCGCCATGGCGTGGCCACCAAATTTTTGCAGCAATTCAGGATGGCGCGCTGCAATTGCATCTAAGGCATCGCGAATATGAAATCCTTGAATGGAGCGAGCAGAACCTTTTATTTGTCCGTCACCAACATCGGCAAACACAATAGTCGGGCGATGATATTTATCTTTAATACGCGAGGCTAAAATTCCGATCACGCCTTGATGCCAAGTTTCATCGAATAAGCAAACACCCCAAGGCAAAGAGTTTTCATCGGCAGATAAAACTTTCTGCAACATGGTCATGGCTTCTTGTTGCATGCCGGTTTCAATCGCTTTTCTATCCTTATTCAGATCATCCATTTGCATCGCCATTTCACGTGCAAGCGATTCGCTCTCACACATCAAGCATTGGATACCAAGCGACATATCATCTAACCGCCCCGCCGCATTTAAACGCGGGCCAAGCGCAAAACCAAAATCGCTCGCAACAATTTTCTGCGCCTGCTTTCCAGCAATTTCTAACAGCGCTTTAATGCCGGGGCGAGCAACACCGGCACGAATGCGCTGTAAACCTTGCGCAACTAAAATGCGGTTGTTGTGATCGAGCGGCACAACATCTGCAACCGTACCCAGCGCAACCAAATCTAAGAAGCTCGCCATATTCGGTTCGGTAATTCCACTCTCTGCAAACCAACCCAGTTGACGCAGCTCTGCACGGAGAGCATTCATCACATAAAAAATAACACCAACACCCGCCAAGTTTTTACTCGGAAATTCACAGCCAGGTTGATTGGGATTTACGATTGCATCAGCTTCCGGCAATTCACTTCCAGGCAAATGGTGATCAGTCACAATCACCGCTATACCCAACTCACGTGCAGCAAGTACACCTTCAATACTAGAGATGCCGTTATCAACAGTAATAATGACATCAGGCTGTTGTGCCGCCGCCACCGCAACAATTTCTGGTGTTAACCCATAACCGTATTCAAAACGATTAGGCACTAAAAAATCTACGTTATGCAAACCCATTGCTCGCAAGGCTAAAACGGCGAGTGCGCTGCTGGTTGCGCCATCGGCATCAAAGTCGCCAACAATTATTATTTTTGCACCGGCTACTACTGCATCTGCCAAAATACTTACGGCTTCTGGTAGGCCTTTGAAATTAGGTTTGTGTAAGTGTGCGAGCTGATATTGCAGCTCTTGTTCATGCTGAATGCCGCGCGCGCTATAGATGCGTTGTAGCAGTGGATGAATGGATTGATCGAATTGCATTTGCGATTCAATTACACGGCGTTTGATAATTTTTTGCATAAGTTTTAATTCATTTGAGATTTTTTATCCCCCTCCCAACCTCCCCCTTGAAAAGCGGGGAGGAGCCGTGCGCCCACGCTGTAGCAAGTAGGGAGTCAGCCCCTCCACCTTTTCAAGGGGGAGGCTGGGAGGGGGTGCATTTAAAAAAAACGCCGCATTAGAAAACCAATGCGGCGTTTTTTATACGCAAACTACTAAATTACTTACGTACATTCGCCGTAATAAACTGCTGCACTTTTGCAATTTCTTGCGGCAGTACCGTATAACGCTCTTCACGGTCGAACAGGTCTTTCATATGATGCGGCAATGCGGGATCTTCATCCTGCCCTGCTTTACGCACAGCTTCTGGGAATTTAGCTGGATGCGCAGTTGCCAGACACACCATGGGAAT
>CAUOQW010000496.1:0-2935 GCA_963506825.1 uncultured Cellvibrio sp. | reverse complement strand
TGTTTCCACTGAAATGAGTTTGCATGTGCTAGCGTATAACATGAAACGCGTGCTGAAAATTTTAGGAGCTGTTCCATTAATGTTGGCAATGGAAGCCTGAGAAGGCTTTTTATGCCGTATATAGTTGAAATTTGCAGCCATATAGGTTCGATTTAGGTGTGGAAGTAAAAAACGCAAATCAAGAAATTTAAAAAATTAGATTAAGCTAATGCGTTTGCTACATCAGTTTAAATTGCTATGTGAACGCAAAAAGCTAGTCACTGCGTTTTTTTGGGTTTTTACACGGCCTCTGCCCAAAGCAGACCCTCATCGATGGATTATATGCGCTGACGATGAAATGAATTTCAATACATCCGCTGGGCTTCTGATGTTCACGAAATGGCGACCAATCACATGCGTATAAATTTGAGTTGTCTTGACATCGTTGTGACCCAGCAGTTCTTGTAAGTTGCGAATGTCGCAACCGGCTTGCAGTAAATGTGTTGCAAATGAATGCCTGAAGGTATGGCAGCTCACTCGTTTGTTAGTAATGCCAGCTAAGGCAACGGCTTTTTTTAAAGATTTGCGAACGACTGAATCATGCAAATGGTGACGACAGTTGATTCCCGTAATGGGGTGGGAACAAATCGTCGGCGAAGGAAATATAAACATCCATGCGGGTGATTTAAACGCATTAGTATATTTCACACCGAGTTGGTGCGGTAGAGATGGTCCAAGTTTCGATTCATTATCGCGCTTTTGAATGGCTAGTGCTTTTTCAATTTCTATCTTAAGTTGTGGTATTGCTGATTCGCTCAAGAGTGTTTGGCGATCTTTGTTACCCTTTGCATCGCGAACACAAATTGAGAAATGGTCAAAATCAATATCCTGAACTCTTAAGCGCAAAGCTTCCGTAATACGAAGGCCGCTCGCATAAAGTAATTCAACAATTAAGCGATCACGATCATGAAGGTGCTGAAATATCATAGCCACCTCTGTAGGGGTAAGCACAGAAGGCAGATGACGCTGTTTTGTCGCGAGCGAGAAGCCAAGCTCACCGAGTTCCTGCTTCAAGACCTTTTGATACAAAAAGACGAGAGCGTTAAGCGCAACCTTCTGGGTATTCACTGCAACATGCCGTTTAACCGCAAGCCAGGTTAAAAACTGCTTTACCTCGCTACTACCCATGGCAGTGGGATGACGTTTCTGATGGAACAAAATGAATTGCTTAATCCAGAACAAGTAAGACTTTTCGGTGCGCAGACTATAACCGCGCAAGCGGATTTCTCCGCGCACCGTTTCCATAAATGGGCTTGTTGACGATGACATAATTCCCTCTGGCATCAGAACTGATTGGTATGTATATTTATACAGTATATCGAAAATCAATACAATATCATGCTCATTTGCAATCTTTACAATGCTCAAAAGCACTACCAAGATAAAAATAAATTCTTTATAGTCAATGACTTGGGAAGGTGCTAGGAATGATAATGCGCATATAGTGAGTTGGATAACACGCATGCTCGTTTTGATTGTTAGAAGCACTGATAGAGTTGATACATAAAACTAAGAGAATCAACTAATTGGGGGGGCTTTTTTAAAAAAAGCTTTAGGAGAGATAACGCGCATGCGCGGTATACAAATGTTAGGTAATCGCATGGAAAATAATGAGAAATGGCATTCAATAAAAGTTGAAGCGGAAGTCTCTCTTTTGCCTGTAAATGAATCCGGCCGTGAAAAAGGTATTACGACTGGTTATAGGCCAAACCATAATTTTGGTTCGGAAGAAAACACAGAAATGAGAATGGGCCAAATTTCAGTCGAAAACGATGAAAGGATAGAGCCAGGTCAAACGAAAAAGGCAACAATTGATTTTCTAATGCCAGAAGGTTACATAATTGACTTAGCTCCGGGGCTTGGGTGGCGCATACAAGAGGGCAGAAAATTAGTAGGTAATGGCAGAGTCATCAAACTCATTTCGTCTCATGCTTTGTGAAATTAAAAAGAAACCTAACAAAGTGTAGCAACACGCGCACTTCGTACGCTGGACAGTTTTTAAGTCGCGGCTTTGTGGTTTTGCTGCGCAAAAGTAATCCACAAAGCCACAACTTAAAAACTGCCGTTGTACACGGCGTTATACGGAAACATTATGAAAGCTTATCTAATAAAAATATGGAACGGATTTTATTACGGCATCGGAATAGGCGTTGGAATTTTATTGGTTGCATGGATTTCTAGCATCGTAAATGATTCAATCAAACATGCGTCCCCAGAAAAATTAACGGAAATTTTAAAAAATGTCAGTATTGAAAATGGCGCCATGATTAGAAGCAAATATGTTGGTGCCATAAAAAACAAATCCGATTATGATTTGACGTCTTTTACAATAAATGTGCGGCTATATGATCTACAAAAAAATGTTGTAGGTAGTTGTCACGAGATATTCTATCCAAAACTTCAAGTTGGTGGAGAAATGTGGTTTGAAATTCAATGTAGTATTGATTATGACAAAGAATGGACTTCGATTGAAACTCATCTAGACTCTGTTGGTACATTAAGTCCTGGTATTTCTCGTTATTTTTAATAATATTTTTGGTATAACAAGTCGCTCAAGCATCGCACACTTCGTGTGCTGGACAGTTTTTAAGTCGCAGTTTTGTGGTTTTGCTGCGCAAAAGTATTCCACAAAACTACAACTTAAAAACTGCCGCTTAGCTCGGCGTTACATTGGGCAAGAAATTAAAAGCTACAGCTTCGGTTAAATCGCAAAAGCAAAAGCTAATGTTCTGAAGGTTCAGTCGTTTTTGGTTTTACCCTTCGGAGAGTTTGTACGCTGTAGCCTAACGTTCTGAAATATGTCGGGTTCCTTCGGTAGTTGGTTTTTCGCACGCAGTTTTAAGGGCTGAAGGTTTTTTCGGTACGTTGCTAAGCTGGTTTAGTTTTCTAACGGGTT
>CAUOQW010000495.1:0-2969 GCA_963506825.1 uncultured Cellvibrio sp. | reverse complement strand
AATTCCAAACACGGCCATCTTAATGAATCAGCGTGCCGGATTGTTTACAAAACAAACAGCAATTGATACAGTTAAAGCTCGGGCGGCTACAGGATTGCTGTGTTTTAGCAAGGCGCCCCGCAGCCGTAATTTTTACGGTCGAGCCAGCCTCCGGAAACTGCGACCTGCCCCATCTCTGATGGCTGAGGCTCCCTCGAAAGGAGCCGCCCTTTTTCGTATATTCCTTCATCGAGCAATGAGCTATTTCAGAAATGCACTTGGTTTACCACAAAAGGATCTACAAGTTTACGGGTGCCGCGCCCCACTAAGATATAAACGGAGCTACGAGTTATAAAATAGCAATTATCTTCAAAGTTAACTAACACAGAAGTTTTGACGCTATCGCCTATAAGCCATCTTTCTCGCTCATCCCAAATCACGTAACTGGAATAGATAACAGAAGCTAATGTACCTTGCTTCAAAAACATCACTCGTGTCTCTTCATCGACTTCAAAATCCCACCACGACCAAGCCTTGACTGCACAAACTCCTTTGTCAGGATAACGCAGCTGAGCAAGCTGAATGGACTCGTGTAATTTTGATTCATCACAACCGAAGTTGCATTCTTCTCCCTTTGCATTAAGCAAATTGTCGATGCGATGAAGGATATCTAGAGCCATAGTGAAATCCAAGGAGGACATTATTGAGAGACTTAGGGTTTAATCAAATCATCACTGTTATTCAGATACGCTACATTATCTTGCAGAAGATAGTAACAACACAGCGGACATGACTTGTTGTTAAGCACTCGCTTGATACAACCTTCACAGAAAGATGCATTCACCGTGCATAGGCATGCACAACGGGTATCTCCGTTCATGCGCTTTTGACACTGGGAACAATTTTTGTCCATACGAAGATCGTCACATAATAAGTGGCTATGGCTATCATGAAAAACAGTTTGATTTCAAATAAGTTAGGGTTTTCTCCAAACCATCTTCATCGTTACTGATTATGTATTCGATAGGGCTTGAATTGAACGCCGAGTTTTTTGGTTAACCCATTGATACGCTAGATCCAAGTCCGCAGGAAATAACAATCTCAGATAAGCGTGTATTTCAAGCAGCATTTCAATTCGAATAGCTAGAGCTTTTGAGTTCGAATTGAAATTTCCGAGGCGTAGCTGACCAAGCTCATGAGGCGACGTAATTTTGATAAGATTGCAAGCTTGTGCTTCTGTTAACGACCACTTTTCAAATAGCACTAAAATTTTTTTTGTTAATTCATGGTCTTTCATACATGGCTAACCGGCTAGAGAAACGTAGATTGAAGTTTTCATTTAAAAAAGCAAAATGTTTTTAATCTCCCCTTGAAAAAGGGTGAACCAACAAGATCGATAAATCTAATACCGTGTTGCTATATAACCAAAAATAAATATTATCGCGAAAATTATTAAAATTAATTTTTCCATCCATTCAATAACTTAAATAGAAAAATTAGGCCAAATTATTTTAAATCGAGGGGGGAATGAGTAAAGCTTTGACCACATCTTAGGCCAATCTTTGTAAAAGATATAAAAATGGTTATAAGTAAATTACGTTAGAAGCGCTGAAATACTTCTGGACACGGCCTCTCACACCAGCGTACTCAAAAAAGATAAAGCCTGCCATTAAATTTTCATAGGCAGCCTTCATTGGATATTTAGATCGAATGATTTCATTAACTTTTGATCGATTGCGTGCGGAAAATAGCCCGAGACATCTACTTCAGATTGGCGATTCAGCGCCAAGAGGTGAGTTTTGGAGACCAGGGGTTCCCAATAACAACATAGTGCGAACGAAAAGGGTTTCAAAAATCGGTTCGATCACACCCCATAATAAGACTATTTAAGAATGGTTATATTTTCATATATTCCAAAAGTGAATATACAAATAATCATTAATTATATTTTGCAATAATATGTTATTTTATTTTTCCAAAAAAACACTTAGTTTTCAGCTTTTTTTTGAAAAAATTATAAAACTCATTGAACCGAATAAAAATTTCTATTTATTTATTAACTTAATATATTCAATGAGTTAGGAACAAAAGCCACTTTACAAAATGATCTCTCCACGATAGATTTATAACAACTCCACGACAATTAATTAACGGTCAAAAGATGAGGGCCGATGACGACAGAGTGTTATTGAACACAACACCGAATTACGACTCATCGATTTGCCTGGAACGTATTTCCGGCAACAGATGCTCCAAATTCGTTCGTATACAAGCACGCTCTACTAAACGTCGATATTTATCAGGACTATCACCATAGGTAGCGGCCATATCGACCCAAGACATGTTTTCAAGACGACGTTTCATAAAAAAGATTTCTTTTTCCTTAAGACCTCGCGCGAGCAATAGCGCGTCAACCTTATCCACATCTAGTGCGTCTGTCTCATATTCATGAGCATCGATGTGCTGATCCCAGAAGTCGCCTTCGTTGATGTTGGCGCCGATGACCAAGCGCGCTCTAACGCCTAAACGTCCAGTTTCTGGGTGCGGTAACCAGCGCAGCGAGCGAATATCGCAATGTCTCAAAACCCCCCGTGCCAAATAGGACGCTATGGGGTGAACCTCGTCTTCCGAGGGCTCCATTAGACTACGCAAACGCTCCAAATTTTTATCCTTATCAATATAGCCGAGTAGCTTAGTAGCTACTTCGCAAAGGCTGTCTTCCGCTATGCACTTGACTTGGTCATGTCCGTAGACAATTCCATCCATTTTATTCCGGCAAATAGCCAACGCCCGCTTTCTCATCTCATCAGATGCCGCAATGCGAGCCACTTCTACTTTGAATTTCAGTTTCTCTTGCTGGTCCATCGCAACCCCTTAGCAATTCATTTATTACACAACTCAAAAAATATATTCGAAATTTGTCCGCTAGGGCTCTTTCCGTTTATCTCTACAAGTAGAGAGCGTGAAGCTGTCTTACACCACAACCATTT
>CAUOQW010000494.1:0-2971 GCA_963506825.1 uncultured Cellvibrio sp. | reverse complement strand
TTCGGCGATACGGCCACCAAATAAAGTGCATAAACGCGATTCCAAAGAACGCTTGCTCCAGCTGTACTTATCTTCTTCTGGTAAATATTGGGTTACACCCAAAGCACCACCACGAGGAATAATCGTGACCTTATGCACTGGATCATGCTCAGGAACAAGGCAGCCGATAATGGCGTGACCCGCTTCGTGATAGGCGGTATTTTCTTTCTCTTTTTCGCTCATCACCATAGATTTGCGCTCTGCGCCCATCATGATTTTGTCGCGCGCTTTTTCAAAGTCTTCCATAGTCACCAAACGCTTGTTACCACGAGCAGCCATTAAGGCAGCTTCGTTGACAAGGTTAGCCAACTCAGCACCCGAGAAACCGGGTGTACCGCGGGCAATCACGGACGCACTTACGCGTTCATCCAGCGGAACTTTGCGCATATGAACTTTAAGGATTTGTTCGCGACCGCGAATATCCGGCAAGCCAACATACACTTGACGGTCAAAACGACCAGGGCGCAGCAAGGCTTTATCCAATACGTCTGCGCGGTTGGTAGCAGCGATAATAATTACGCCATCGTTCCCCTCAAAACCATCCATCTCTACCAGTAATTGGTTGAGAGTTTGCTCGCGCTCATCGTGACCACCGCCATGGCCACCACCACGGTGACGACCTACAGCATCGATCTCGTCGATAAAGATAATGCATGGAGCTTGTTTCTTGGCTTGATCAAACATGTCGCGCACACGGCTTGCACCAACACCTACGAACATTTCCACGAAGTCAGAACCTGAAATCGAGAAGAAAGGTACTTTGGCTTCGCCCGCAATAGCTTTCGCCAACAAGGTTTTACCTGTACCTGGTGGGCCAACCATTAGTACACCGCGTGGAATCATGCCGCCCAAACGCTGGAATTTAGAAGGGTCGCGTAGGAACTGTACGAGTTCTTGTACTTCTTCTTTGGCTTCATCAACACCCGCCACATCGGCAAAGGTGGTTTTAATTTGGTCTTCACCCAAGAGGCGTGCTTTACTTTTGCCAAAGCTCATTGGGCCGCCTTTACCGCCACCACCGCCTTGCATTTGGCGCATAAAGAACCAGAACACCGCCAAAATAATCAAGACTGGGGCAATAGAGAGGAGCAATTGATAGAAGAAACCGGGCTTATCGAGTTCGCGACCTTCAAAATTCACGTTGTGATTGTAGAGATCATCAATCAACTTATCGTCGCGCACTAATGGGCGAATAGTTCTGAATTTACGATTATCGTTTAAAACCCCTTCGATGCTATCTGGATAGATAGACACGTCCTTAACGCGATTCTCTTTGACCGCCGTAATAAATTCGGAGTAAGCAATGGAATCATCACTAGCAGGCTTACCGAAGCTTTGGAACACACTGATTACTACGACTAAAATAACAAGCCAAATCAGGAGGTTCTTGGTGATATCGTTCAAGGAGAGGTCCTCATAGAAACATAAAACAGCGTGAAAAATCTAAAATACAGACTTAGGTACAGCTCTATAGTTGGGGAGTGAATAGTGAATTGCAAGCCCTAAACATCAAGTCTACACATTTGTCATTTAGCCCTTACTCTTTAACTCTTGTTTTTTAACTTTAGCAGCGAATAAGCGAGATGAGGCAAAATCTACCTACAGCCTATCCACACTACCTGCTGAAGTCCTATTAACGCTTAAGAGGCTTAGTGGGCTACAATAGCGGCCATCTTTTTAATCTCATTCTTTACTATCCAATTTTCAGGTAAGTTTTATGCCCATCAGCGCCGACCGCAAAAAATCATTTCGTACCATTGGCCACAAGCTCAACCCTATAGTTACCATTGCTGGCAATGGCTTAAGCGAAGGTGTGTTGCTGGAGCTGAACCGCGCCCTCGATGACCACGAGCTGATCAAAGTTAAACTCGGACTTGCTGATCGCGACGAACGTAAAGCTCTGGTAGCTGAAATTATTGCGTTGCCCAATGTTGAACTGATTCAGGAGATTGGCAAAGTAGTAATTCTCTATCGCGCCAATAAAAAAGCGAATCCCAAGCTTTCTAATTTGCATAGATAAGTAGATCGCTACTAGAAACAAGAAAGCCGCCAAATTTGGCGGCTTTCTTGTTTCTAGTAGCGAAAAAGATGCTCAATTTTTAAATATGCTCGACCTTGTCGATTTCATATTCCACTTCTCCGCTCGGCGCTTTTACCACTACCACATCGCCTTCTTCTTTACCAATCAACGCACGCGCTATAGGCGAATTGACGGAAATTTTGTTGGCTTTAATTTCAGATTCGTCGTCACCCACGATTTGATAAGTCACAGTAACATCCGTATCCAGATTTACCATAGTCACCGTAGTGCCAAAAATCACTTTGCCGGAATGCGGGATTTTAGTGACATCAATAATTTGTGCATTGCTGAGCTTGCCTTCAATTTCTTGAATGCGGCCTTCGCAAAAACTTTGCTGTTCACGCGCAGCAGCATACTCAGCATTCTCTTTCAAATCGCCGTGGGCACGCGCTTCTGCAATAGCGTTCACAATACGTGGACGCTGCACTTTTTTAAGGTCTTCTAACTCGGCCGCTAACTTTTCAGCGCCAAGAGCAGTCATTGGAAACTTAGTGCTCATTATATTTCCTTACTGAAAAAGTTTTATTTATGGGGTCTTTTGTGCAAATCTTGCAAGCGACGAACTTCAATATGCTCGCCCTCTTTCAAGGCCATGCACACAGCTTCAGCCGCAGCCAAAGTGGTGTTGTAGTAGACGCGATGATTTTCTGCACTGCGACGAATGGATGAAGAATCGCGGGTGGCTTGGCGACCTTCCACAGTATTCAGAATCAAATCAATTTCGTCATTTTTGATCATATCCACAATGTGTGGGCGACCTTCCTGAACCTTGTTTACCACCTGCACAGTCAAGCCAGCATCTTGCAGAATATTGGCGGTGCCACGGGTGGCGACCAATTTAAAGCCAAGCTC
>CAUOQW010000493.1:0-2974 GCA_963506825.1 uncultured Cellvibrio sp. | reverse complement strand
TGGCTGGCCCATCAATTGCGCCAAATCGCCAAACACCTCGCCCGGAGTTACATAATTAATCAACTCACCCTTCAAAGGATCATCGACATACACGGCCAGACGCCCCTTCAACAAAAAAAACAACCACTGATCAGAATCACCGCGCTGTAAAACTATTTCCCCGGGCAAGTAAGTGATAATGCGAGACGCTTGCAATAAGAGTTCAAACTGCCAAGTATCTTGTTGCTTAACTAACTTAAAAAATGGAATGCCGGACAAGAGCTGCTCGACATAATCGCGAGACAGCTTAGACAGCAGTTTTATTTCCATGTGGGACCCTAGAATACAAAGTGAGATAAATGAACGTTAGGTTATTCTGACAAAAAAACCACACACTAAACAGCCAGTTTTCAAATTTAAAGTTTAATTTTTGCTCTATACTATAAATTCAGGCTTCTGTCAGCGGATTAGGCTGCATAAAAGAGCATATCCCCTCTACCAAGTTTGTATATTATACTTTAAGCCGGCTGGGCATATGTTTGAAATGGACTTCAGACTCAATCAGACCACTACCTATAAATAGAATGAGAGTATTTACGTCATGCGATTAAAATCCATTACCAAGCTTTGCATAAGCTTTTTACTTGCTAGTTTCTGCTCATTGACTTTAGCCGCCGAACCCATGTTAAACGGTATGGCAGTCCATGTTGATCTAGGTAAAGAACAATTTATCGGTGCGCTCTATTCCACACCACTAAGCGATAACCCAGACAAACTCTTGGCCAACACCCAAACCATGCGTATGGTGTTGAAAATTGTTTCGCCCGATGGTGTAACTACTCGTCGCTTTAGCCGTTGGTGGATTGAGGGCATGGCGATTAACAACTCTGCAACCCTGCTGACCGAGCAAGCAGATAACATGGTTAAGTTTGACGGTTTATTTAAAGGGCGCTTCGCAACCAACGATACCATCACCTTTACTTCCGAACCAGGCAAAGGTGTGAACATTACAATTAACGATGTATTGCTGGGAAATATTGCAAGCGATAAGTTCTTCAGCATGTTGTTAAGAACTTGGATTGGTAAGGTACCACTCTCGTCCGACTATAAAGATGGTATATTGAAAAATGGCAATGTAAGCGCCGAGCTTAAAAGTCGCTTTGATAAAATTAAACCCAGCAAAGAACGCACGACTGAAGTAGCTGGTTGGAGCAAAATTAAATCTGCTGCTGACTTAGCCGCAGAGAAAGAAAAAGAGAAAGAAACTAAAGAGGCTGCAGCAAAATCTTCGAGCGCATCTTCTATTGATAGCGCCAAACAATTAGCCGCTCAAAAGGCAGAACAAGCTAAAGCTGAAGCCGCTAAACTTGCAGCACAAAAAGCAGCAACACCTGTGACTGTACCCACTGCAGCGACGACTGCCGCAGCAAATGACGATGATGAAAAACCAGCGCTCACCGCACAAACTCTTTTGGCACGTCAATTTTATGTTTCAGACCAGCTTAAGAAAGTTTACGCAAATGTGCGCTATCCTAAAAAAGCACTTGAGAAAGAGCAATCTGGCAGCGTGCGACTTACCATTGTCATTAATCGTCAAGGCAACCTCATAAGCGTTACTATCGCGCAGGCATCTGAGTTTGAAATTCTTAATGAGGCTGCACTTGAGGCTGTTAATAAAACCTCCTTTAGCGCGAGACCGGAGGCAATCCCGGGCGCAACATTTGAATTCAATGCGCCCCTGCGATTCACCTTGCAACAAAAGTAATTCTTGATCGCGAAAAACTGATGCTGCGAAAACTAAAAAAGCCACTGTTGTGGCTTTTTTAGTTTCTGTGATATTGGTTTTAGGCGTGTAGATTTAAGTGAGGTCAACCCAAGGCAGCCAAGCGCATCTTAATAATTTTTTCAATATCATTTTTTTCAAGCACGGAATGCGATTCCAAACGGTTCAAGTGTATGCGATGCAAATGCAAGCAAGGGGTGGATGCATCCAGCTCCCGCAGATCGCCTTTCATTAATACGGGTAAGAATGGTTTTTCAGGCGGACATTGCTGTTGCACAACACGCAAACCCATTTGCAAAGGCACAATACGAAATTTTACAGTACCGCTCTTAAAGGGAATACGCAGAAACAAGGCAGGTTTATCTTTGAGCACACCCGGTAGAATTTCCATGCCAGTGGCAGTAACTGCATTCTCAGGGATGCCATTAAAGGTATCGTGATGCGCGTAAGGATTTGGCAATATCACCAACTTGCGCGCTTCTTCGCGAGGGAAAAAAATATTGTAATTGGTGTAAAGCTGTTCAACGGAGCTTGAGAATACACATAACTTATTCTCAAAACCCATAACAAAATCAATGGCGCGCTGGCGCTGGTTAAACGCGGTGATGTCCCAGACTAAATCATTATTGCGTTCGGTTTGCGTCACGCTGCGGCCTCAAATCAATTGTCTTTAATAAAATCTATTGCCGGTAATAAAATCAATTATCTTTCTAAGATGGGCGACGCTCGTTTCATCAGTGCTCACGTGTTGCCCTAAATACAACATCCGGGTGACGCTCTTGCGTTAAAGACAGATTAACCCGCGATGGCGCGAGATAAGTTAAGTGACCGCCACCATCCAACGCGAGATTTTCGGTACACTTGCGCTTAAATTCTTCCAGCTTTTTGGAGTCGTCACAATCACACCAGCGAGCAGTAGTCACATTCACTGGCTCGTACACAGCTTCCACTTTGTATTCATCTTTCAAACGATAGGCGACCACTTCAAATTGCAGTACACCTACAGCACCTACAACGATATCGTTATTGTTCACAGGAAAGAAAACTTGCGTTGAGCCCTCTTCCGAAAGTTGTTGCAGGCCTTTTTGCAATTGCTTCATTTTCAATGGATCTTTTAAGCGAATACGGCGAAACAATTCTGGTGCAAAGTGCGGAATGCCAGTGAATTTTAAATCCTCACCTTCGGTAAAGGTATCGCCAATTTGAATAGTA
>CAUOQW010000492.1:0-2975 GCA_963506825.1 uncultured Cellvibrio sp. | reverse complement strand
TCAGCAATAACTGTTCCAAGGATGGATCAATCGTGACTACAGGCAGGTTTTGCTCGCCACCTATTATGCCTTGGACGATTTGACGACAGAGCGCCACCCTCGCCATAGCGGTTAAAGCGACGGGATCTTGACTCTTACCCGTAGCTCCCGCCAAAGCTTCAGCGATTGAGCGAATATCGCGAATGGGCACTCGTTCACGCAGCAGGTTTTGCAACACTTTTAGGAAGACGTTAAGACTAAGGGTTCCAGGAACCAATTCCTCTACCAGTTTGGGCGAGGTTTTAGCCAACATATCCAAAAGCTTTTGTACATCTTCATGCCCTAAAAGCTCATGGGTGTGGTTTTGCAGAATTTGGTTGAGATGAGTGGCCACTACGGTGCTGGGGTCAACTACGGTATAACCCAGTGTTTGCGCCTGTTCTTTTTGCGTGGCGCTAATCCAGATGGCATCTAAACCGAAAGCAGGATCTTTGGTTTTAACACCCTCTAAATTGCCAAACACTTGACCGGGGTTAATAGCCAGCTCGCGGTCTGGGTAGACCTCGGCCTCAGCAACGGCCACACCCATTAAGCTGATGCGATAGCCCGTTGGCATTAAATCCAGGTTGTCACGGATATGAACAGAAGGAATTAAAAAGCCCATTTCTTGCGAGAGCTTTTTGCGAACACCTTTAATGCGACCCAAGAGTTCGCCACCTTGGTTTTTATCAACCATGGGAATTAAGCGATAGCCCACTTCCAAACCGATAACATCCACAGGCTGTACATCGTCCCAGCCCAGCTCAGGCGATTCTGCAGCGGGAGGTAAGGCTTGCTGCGTACGTTGCGGTGCGATAGTAGCGGTACCGCCGGAATTGTTGCCCGGTGCATTGTTTAACTCTTGCGCCAAGCGACTGTTGGAGGGAATAAACGAGCCCTCTTCTACTGCGGCTGGCTGCGCCTGCTTCCAATAAATGTAATAGGCGATGGCGGCGCAAATAAAGCCTAAGGTTAAAAAGGCAACATGTGGCATGCCTGGCACTAAGCCCATAACGATGATAATACCCGCGGAGACAGCCAAGGCTTTAGGCGATGCAAACAACTGATTCACAACTTGCTTGCTCATATCCTGAGCGGTATTAACGCGGGTCACCAAAATTGCCGAGGCTACTGAGAGCAAAAGGGCAGGAATTTGCGCTACCAAGCCATCACCAATGGTTAATAGCGTGTATTTTTGCAGCGCCTCGGTAAACGGCAGATCGTGCTGCAATATGCCCACGCCTAAACCGCCAAAAATACAAATGAACATAATCATGATGCCTGCGATAGCATCACCTTTTACAAACTTGCTCGCACCATCCATAGCCCCGTAAAAGTCCGCTTCAGCGGCGACTTCTTGGCGGCGTGAACGCGCCTGGTCTTGGTCGATCAAACCCGCATTCAAATCCGCATCAATCGCCATTTGTTTGCCGGGCATGGCATCCAAGGTGAAACGCGCACTCACTTCTGAAATACGGCCAGCACCTTTGGTAACTACCACGAAGTTAATAATCATCAAGATCACAAACACAACGATACCCACGGTGTAGTTACCACCAATAACCACATTACCAAAGGCCTCAATCACCTTACCCGCTGCGTGCCCGCCTTCATGGCCATCAATTAAAATCACACGAGTAGAGGCTACGTTCAACCCCAAGCGCAGCAAGGTGGCAACCAGTAATACAGTAGGGAAAGCGGCAAAATCCAAGGGGCGTGAGGCGTAAACGCTGACCAGTAAAACCACCAGCGCAAGGGCGATATTGAAGGAGAAAAAGGCATCCAGCATAAACGATGGAATTGGCAATACCAGCATCGCCAACAGCATCATCAGCATAATCGGTATGCCGAATGCGCCCTTACCTATACCACGGAAGGACTGCACGGCAGACATGCCGCCTACGTTATTAAACTGACTAAAAGTGGGTATGTCCATAATTCACGGATTCTTGACGCTAGCGAGTTTTGATGAGTGCTATCGCAAGAGCCGTGCCTATTTTAGCGGTTTAATAAAAGTGGGATTACAAATGCAGAAAATCGCCATTCCCGCGTAACGGAAATGACGATTTTCAGAAAAGGTCATCCTTGGATTAACGACTCAAGGCTTAAAAGCGGTAAACACCACCGGCAAATAAACCTTGCACATCGTCCTTACGGCCTGGTTGATCTGACAAATCAGCATAGTTTTGGTACTCCAAACGCAGCGCAAATTTCTCGTTAAGCGTGAACTTCGCACCAGCTCCCCACACTGGGGTATTGCCACTCTCATCATCAACAGGAACTCCTGCAATAGAACCCCGGTTGTTGGTGTCGTAACGGGCGAAACCCGCGCGGCCATAAATCCCGAACCAATCATTAATAGGAACCGTACCCAGCACACTTAAAGTGATCGCGTTGGATTTTTGGCTAAGGCTCAAGGAGTCTTCGTCAGAATCAAAGAGCGTACCGAAACTGGTATAGCCCAATTCCACACCCCAGTTTTTATTAAAGTCATAACCCACTTCAATTTTGGGACCCTTATCGGTGTTGTTGCAATTGGCAATGTTGTCGCAGTATTTTTTAGCTTCAGTGCGGCCATAATCGGCTCCAATCGTCCAACCATGTTCATCCGCGGCCAGCCCAGCTGGTGCCAGACTCATAGTAAAAAGTGCGGCGCAAACGGTGCTTAAATAAGGTTTTTTCGTTGACATAAGATCTACTCCAGTTAATTTCTGCGTACGCAAAATGCGCCGCAGCTCTCGTGTTTAAGAATCGTCAAAAGATAATTTTTAAACCCATTAGAAACTTGGCTTCTAATGTAGAGCCAGCTTAGGTCGCAGGTGCAGCTATGTATGTACGGCAACGAACTCTGAAGTTGTGGGGTTAGAAAGAGGAATAAATTAGCAATTACACTTTATTGCCACAGCCAACTCCAGATGCCAGGCAGGCGTGGTTGTTCATCATAGTTATTTAGGGTA
>CAUOQW010000491.1:0-2977 GCA_963506825.1 uncultured Cellvibrio sp. | reverse complement strand
TTCCATTTCCAATACCGGTGCATCATCCATTAAGCCTTGCACCTGCCCAGTGACATAAGTGCCTATGGGCGGCACTTGATCTGGCTCCAAGACAACAAACACACCGCCGTCAGAAATATCGCGAGTTTTAACCACTATCTCGCTATTGTCGTGTGTAATTTTAATGCGGCACGCCAAGGGCGTGCGAATATGGCGGCGTTTATCGTTTGAGCTCATGGTGGTTCCTTTATCAATTATTGTAGAAATTTTGCGTATATAAAAACGGTGGGCAATGCCCACCGTTTATTATTTGTCAGTCACTTCAACCGCATCAACTTTTTGGAAGCCACGCGGCAATTTATTACCACGGCGACCACGTTCACCTTTGTAATGTTCAAGATCAGACATTTTTAAGGTGATATGGCGCTTACCCGAATACAGCGTCAGCATTTGACTGGGATTAATCACACTCACCGACACTACAAACTCTTCGTGCGTCTGTGCTCTGGCAGAAGGAATATTCATAATCTTGTTGCCTTTACCACGCGCCAATTCTGGCAACTCGGTAACGGGGAACACCAACAAACGGCCATCGTTACTGACTGCAGCTAACAATGCATGTTCGGGATCAGTCACAAATTGTGGCGGCAGAACCTTGGCATTTTCTGGCAACGTCAGCAGCGCTTTACCAGCTTTATTTTTGCTGGACAAATCGTCCAGCTTGGCCACAAAGCCATAACCCGCATCGGATGCCAATAACACGCGCTGATCATCCGCACCCATTAATGCACCCTCAAAAGTTGCACCGCTTGGTGGGCTAATTTTTCCGGTAAGTGGTTCACCTTGGCCGCGCGCCGACGGCAAGTTGTGCGCAGGTAATGAATAACTGCGGCCGGTTGAATCCAACAAAATAACTTGCTGATTACTTTTGCCGTGAATAGCAAATTTCACACTATCACCCGCTTTGTAACTTAAACCTGCAGCGTCTATATCGTGACCTTTGGCGGCGCGAATCCAACCCTTATCAGAAATAACTACAGTGATAGGGTCAACGCTTAACAATTCGGTTTCGCTTAGCGCTTGTGCTTCTACGCGCGCAACGATTGGTGAGCGGCGATCATCACCAAATTGCTCAGCCACTTGAATCAATTCTTTGCGAACCAGATTTTTTAATTTCACTGCCGATTCAAGAATTTTTTGCAGGCCATCGCGCTCTTTTTCTAGTGCGGTTTTTTCTTCCAGAATTTTCATTTCTTCCAAACGCGCTAACTGGCGCAATTTGGTTTCTAGAATATATTCCGCTTGCATCTCAACTAAATTGAAACGCTCCATTAATACGGGTTTGGGATTATCTTCTTCGCGGATAATGCGAATCACTTCATCCACATTTAAGAACACCACCATTAAGGCCGCTAAACGCAGCAAACGCTCTTCCACTTTTTCCAAGCGATATTGCAAACGGCGACGAGTAGTAACAGTGCGGAAGCTCAACCATTCATTCAAAATTTTATTGAGCGGCTTAACGGCAGGGCGACCATCAATACCAATCATATTCATATTGACACGATAGGTACGTTCCAATTCCGTCGTCGCAAATAAATGCTGCATCACCTGCTCAAGATCAACACGGTTTGAGCGCGGGATAATGACTAAGCGCGTTGGATTTTCGTGATCAGATTCATCGCGTAAATCTGCAACCATGGGCAACTTTTTCGCCTGCATTTGCGCCGCAATTTGCTCCATGATTTTTGCACCGCTCACCTGATGCGGAAGCGCAGTCACAATAATATCGCCCGACTCTTCATCCTTTTGCCACACTGCGCGCATACGCACACTGCCGCGCCCGGTTTCGTACATTTTGATCAAATCTTCACGAGTGGAAATAATTTCCGCCTCGGTGGGCATATCGGGGCCGAGAATGTGCTGACACAAATCGGTTACGCTGGCTTGCGGGTTATCAATTAAATGTACGAGTGCATTTACCACTTCGCGCAAATTATGCGGCGGTATATCCGTCGCCATACCCACCGCAATCCCCGTAGTGCCGTTCAATAATACGTTGGGAACGCGCGCGGGCAACACCATGGGTTCTTCTAAAGTGCCGTCAAAGTTGGGTTGCCAATCTACGGTGCCTTGCCCCAATTCTTCCAACAAAATTTCGCTGTATTTGGTTAAGCGCGATTCGGTGTAACGCATAGCGGCGAAGGATTTTGGATCATCCGGCGAACCCCAGTTTCCTTGACCATCTACCAATGTGTAGCGGTAAGAAAATGGCTGCGCCATGAGCACCATAGCTTCATAAGAAGCAGAGTCACCGTGTGGGTGAAATTTACCGATTACATCACCCACGGTACGGGCCGATTTTTTAAACTTGGCGGTGGACTTTAAACCTAGCTCACTCATCGCATACACAATGCGACGCTGCACTGGCTTTAAGCCATCGCCAATATGCGGCAGGGCGCGATCCAAAATTACATACATGGAGTAATCGAGATAGGCTCTTTCACTAAAATCTTTTAAAGCGATGCGCTCATCAGCATCGGGGAGGCTTATTAACTCACTCATTGAATATCCTGATCGTTAAACGTTAACCAATATATTTATTGGGCACTGCGCGCTATTTAATAAGAAGTCTATTTCGGTAAACTCAAGGGCAAAGCACCTTTCTTATCGATATGCATGGCCGGCAGCCAAGCACTGAAATCTATCACCGCGGCAAAATTATAATTCACTTTGTCGCCAACACCATTGCGGCTGAAATGCTCCAAGAGGCGCACCGCCTGAATAATATCAACGGAGAACTCCATGGTCACGGGAGTATCTGCCAAACCTTTGAGCGGCGGTACTTGAGTATTGGTGCCCTTCAGGAGTTTAATAGTTTCTATATCTATGGCGTACTTAATACTGCGCACACTGAGCTCTTGCTTATTGGGGTTGTAGATACTCAAATCGAGCGCGATAGTGCGCTGAAAAATGCCTTGCGATGGCAAAACTCGTA
>CAUOQW010000490.1:0-2983 GCA_963506825.1 uncultured Cellvibrio sp. | reverse complement strand
CCGTTGTGATTAATGTGTAAAGCCATAAAGCAAACGAGCTAATAATCCAAAATGCACTAGCGCTGCTAACAGCACCGACAGAATTTAGACGCTCGCAAAGTTTAAAAATTCAAATAAATGATTGTGAAAAAGGGATTGGTTAATGCCATCTCCATTTCTACTAATACTGGTCATCCGTTGCTTTTACCCTTGAATGGCACCTGCGAGTTGCAGTGCATTGGTTATTAAAATCAGGGTTCAGAACGTTTCTCCGCCTCTTTATACAAGTACAGTACAAGCACAATACAAAACACAACATATAGTGGCGGTTGTTCCCAAACTACTGATCCCAAAATCTGGCCGTTTAAGCCGGTTTTGGTTGCTTTCACTGGTGGAAAACCTGCGAAAACACTCAATTGGGTTAAAAAGTATTAGCCAATCTACTTGACAGAGTGCGTTGAAATCGCCTAGATAAATCAAGGGTGAATCAACAGAGAACCCTGTCACAAAACCCTATATATAGGGGTAAATCTCGAATGAGCTACAAGATAATGCGGTTGAAGGATTAATGCAAGCTGGAAAAACCGGTGGATAACTGTGGGTAACTTGTGAGTAAACAGTGAGAAAGCAGGGTAAAACCCTGTAAATGCGGCATTGGCACAGGTTTTAGGGGTTAGCAGGCTTATACGGCAAGGTTAGATTTTTTTCTTCTAGAGAAACGACTTAGTTATTACTACATATAGTGTGTGAGCTTGATCTGTTAGCTAACTGCTCATTTATACTGCATTTACGCGTTCCGCTTGTAGCTCGGATGGGGCTAGGCAACTAAATGACTGGCCGAAGCAGTGGATTGTCGTAGAGGTAGGTTTTATGAAGTGCCATCAAGCTGGCTTCTTCCCAATAGTGGTTAAGCTCCAGTACGAATTGCGGCGAAAAAGTGGATAGATGATGCATATTGCTCTCCTCGCTCTATCGAAATTGGATGGCGCTTATCGGGGTGAGGATAAAGCCTTTGTCATGGCTTTTACTCAATGTGATATTAAGATTTTGCATGACGCCATCATGGGCTTTGTTCGCCGCAGTGTCAGTGTGGTTTCTAACAGAGCGAGATGAATGGAAATGTGGATGTGATTGGTGTGCTGCGCAGGAATCAATAGCGCTCTCAGAAACGCAGCAGAAGTTATTTTTTAGTTGCTACCTATAAAGCGATGCTCAGGCAATCAGTTAATCGTGGCTTTTACTTTTTAATTGCAGGCGTCGGTTTTTTTGTAGGATGGCAAAAATGATAAAGGAATAGGAAATGAATCGGATGAGGTAATAAATCGGTGAACCCTCCGTTAAATCAAAAAAGAGTGCAAGCGATACCCGATTGGCGCACTCGATTAAAAACGACAGCGCAAAAAATAAGAAAAATATATCTTTGGTAGTTTTCCAAAAGCGAAGAAAAAACAACGCTGCGATAAAGCAACAAGTTGCTATGGCGCCAATTAACAATTCATTCATGATTTACGCTCTACTCGTCAAAAATTAGTCCATACAGCAAGAACAGCAGTGCTATAAGCGCAACTGACAAACGCAGTGTGAGCAGGTCACCCTGTGGATAAAAGAATTTGTCGATCACGACAAATAAATTATTTAAGGTCACGCCAACAAAACATATGCCCGCCCATAGCAACAGACGATAGCGGCTTCTGACATAACCGCGCAGTAACAAAAATGCGCAGAGAAGTGAGGTTAGTGCGCAGAGCGCATAAATAAGCACATCCATTTATTTTCTATCCTTATTAAATTTAAATGCATCGGCAAACAAATGAACCAAGCGCCCCGAATTAGCTCTCGAGTGAATCATGTTCGTCACCTCAACTAAATTCTGTGAGTAATAATGCGCCAATTGATCAATTAATTCACCTAACTCGCTAAACTGTGGAGCATAAATGAATTGTCCGGGCTGATTTGGAATGGGTGCACAAATTCCGCTTACACTTAAATCCTTCAGCATAGCAGTCGCCTGTTCCTGACTTAGATAAAGTCGGCGCGCAATCGCATTTTCATCCCACTCCTGCTCAGGAGACTGATGCAAAAGCAACATCGCCTCAAGATGCGGTATTGAAGCGATTGAATGAATAAAGCGGCGAAGCTCATTAGACAGTTGGAGTGAATTCATAGTAACGAGTACTGGGATGAATAGACGAAAAACGTTGAATATAACTTTTATCTTGTTTTTATGTTGGCATAGCTTTGCGAGGATATTTCTTATGTTTGTCGCATGTATCCTCTTATTCTGCAACAAAGTGAATAATGAACGCGATTTAGCATCATTATCTAATAGAGTTTTAACGAAAGTTGCACCAAAATCAATAAAACTGAGTATATTGATGTTTTTGTTAGCTCGGTAATACGAATAGACACAAAGTTATGTAGGGTTAAAAAGCATTTAAACTAGAAAATGCATATGCTGCAACCGTTAAAAAATAATTATCGGATTTTATGAGTTTTATGTCGCATTTCTCCATATTGAGATAAACCTGTAACTCAAATGCCGATGTCTTATTGGGCGTAAAGGATTGTTAATCATTTTTTGAGAGTTCATCCGTATGTATCCAAATGAATCGCTCCCAAAAGTTCTTATCGTCAACGATGACGCGTCTACGCTACTTGCCTTGGCCAGTATGTTGGAAGACCCATCGGAAAACCCTCAATACGAAGTATTTACGGTGCAATCCGGTGAAGAAGCATTGCGCAAAGTGCTTAAGCACAACTTTGCGGTCATTCTGCTCGACGTCAGTATGCCAACTATGGATGGATTCGAAACGGCAGAGGCCATTCACTCCCATCCACGCTCTGCTTCAGTTCCCATTATTTTTGTTACCGCTTATTACGGCGACGAATTTAACCGTTTAAAAGGTTATCAAAAAGGTGCTGCTGATTACTTGTTTGCGCCACTCATTCCAAAAATCGTGCAGGCAATAGTTGCTGTTTTTGTGGATCTGAATCAAAAAAATAT
>CAUOQW010000489.1:0-2987 GCA_963506825.1 uncultured Cellvibrio sp. | reverse complement strand
TAAGCGCTTCTAATTCGGCGTTCAATTGATTGAGCTGGTCGCGCATTTCGGTAATGCGTTCCATAGCGCGAATTTTGGCTTTAATGATCATGGCGCTAACAGGTTTGATCAGGTAGTCATCGCCACCCGCTTCAATACCTTCGCGATAACTTTCATCCTCGTTGCGGCCAGTAACAAAAATAATCGGAATCCAGTGGCCGCCCAACCATTCGCGGATTAGGCGGGTTGTTTCAAAGCCATTCAAGCCTGGCATTTCAACATCCATGATGATCATATCAACCGGGGTGGTTTCAAGCATTTGCAGAGCTTCTTCACCGCTTTGGGCGATGAGGGGAGTATGCCCAGCTTCAATAATATAATTGCGCATGGCATAGCGAAGGGTGGCGCTGTCTTCTACAAGGAGGATCTTCATCTAGGGCAAACTTATCTGAAAGTGCTTATTAAAGGTGCTTTGGAGTCGCGAGAGCATGTCCAAGTGAGTCTAGTCGAATTTTTATGGCTAGCATGGAGTTTATTCTTTTTGTGCGATTTTAAGGCGCTAAAAACGATGAGTCGATTATAAACAGCGATAGATGGCATTTATTTCTTCACTTCGCCAGCTGTGTCACATTTGGCGCGATTTATTGTTGGTGACCAATATATAACCAAGCTTGCTGAGGTCTGCTAAACACTGAAACCTCGTGGTGTTGCTCTAATTTACCATCTTGGCGGAAGAGGGCGATAAAACTCACCAAGCCGTGCTTGTCTTTTTCTTTACCGGCTTTAGTTTCCAAGATTTGTAAGCCCAGCCATTCACAGCTGCTTGCCCAAGCCGCTATTTCTTCTTTGCTGGAGCGAATACGCTCCTGTGGGCTCCAGGTGTCCCAAAGATAATCAATTGCCATTAAGACATGGGCGCTATAGCGCGAGCGCATCAGAGCTTCAGCAGTGGGGGCTAGGGATTTGCGCTCTATATAAGGTAAGCAGCAAGTACCCAGTGTATTTTGGCTTCCGCAAGGGCAGGCTGATTCTGGGCTTAAGGTGTTTGCAGGTGGCATTTTTGACCTCTTTTCGGTATGTTGTGCGGCTATTTTTCGCTGTAGCCTGCCTTGCAGTTCTTGGGGCTGGATGAAGCCTCCGTTGTTATTTTTCTTGTTTTAAAAGTGAACCCCATGACCCAGTTTGACGATATTCGCCCCTACCACGACGCCGAAGTGCGCCCTACTATCGACCGCATCCTCGCTGACCCGGAGTTGGTGGATGCAGTTGCACGTTTAAAGTTTCCCAAGCTAACCCAATGGTTGGGCTGGTTGATTAAACCGCTGGTGAAGAAAAAGCTCTCGGATCAACTTGCGGGCGTAAACGACGTGCGCGGTTTTCAGGAAGTGGTAGAGCGTTACATGACCGGCATGATAACGGAAACCACCAGCTCGGTAACTATTTCGGGCTTGGATGCTTTTGAGCATCACCAATCCTATTTGTTTATTAGTAACCATCGCGATATTACGATGGATCCTGCGTTTGTGAATTGGAGTTTATTTCACAATGACTGCAACACCTTGCGCATCGCCATTGGCGACAATTTGCTGACCAAACCTTATGTGTCAGATTTAATGCGCTTGAATAAAAGTTTTATTGTGAATCGCTCCGCTAAAGCGCCACGTGAAAAACTAAAAGCGGCCAAACATTTATCGGCTTATATTCACCACTCAATTGCCAATGAAGCTTCCAGTATTTGGATCGCCCAGCGCGAAGGTCGCGCGAAAGACGGTTTTGATAAAACCAATTCTGCAGTCTTGGGAATGATCACGCTCAACAAACCCAAAACGCAAGAGTTTAGCGAATACGTAAAAGAGTTGCGGATTGTACCTGTGTCTATTTCTTATGAGCTAGACCCTTGCGATGCTGCTAAAGCGCGCGAGCTTTATCAGCAGCGCACCTTGGGTACTTATCAAAAAGAAGAACACGAGGATGTAAAAAGTATTGCTCTTGGCATTGCAGGAAAAAAAGGCCATGTACATGTGGCATTTGGCTCTGTTTTGAATGGCCACTACGAGGGTACTGATCAATTGGTTGCCGAAATAGATCATCAAATTGTAATGAATTATGTGTTGCACGCCACCAACTGTTTTGCCTACGAAATGTTGCATGGCGTTGTACCGGCAATTAACTACACCGAAAACAATATTCCCTATGACCCACAGCCGCTCGCTGTTCAAAAAGCAGAATTTGTGGCGCGTATGAATGAAATCCCCGCAGAGCAGCGCGATATCGCTTTAGCAATTTATGCCAACCCTATTGTCAGTAAATTAGTCAGACTTAATGCTGAGCCAGCTGCATGCTAACCGATTTGGTTAAAAAGCAAATTCAGGGTGCTTACAGTAAATTTTTGGAAAACAAAAATTTAAAACCCCGATTCGGCCAAAAAATGATGATTGCCGAAATTGCTAAGACTTTTGGCAATATCGAACTGGATGAAGAAAATGTTCGCGAGCCTGCTGACAAAAACGGTAATCATATTTGCGTAGTAGAAGCGGGCACAGGTACCGGAAAAACCATCGCTTATTTACTGCCAGCTATAGCGATTGCTAAAGCCATGGGCAAAAAATTAGTGGTGTCTACCGCAACAGTTGCCCTGCAAGAACAAATCGTCAGCAAAGATTTGCCAGAGTTGCTGCGTCACAGCGATTTATCTTTTTCGTTTGCGCTCGCCAAAGGCCGCGGCCGCTATTTGTGTTTGAGTAAGTTGGATAATTTACTGGCCGAATACGAAAGTGGATTGAATCCCACTCGAGCACTCTATGAAGATGAATTGCCAAGTGTAACTGCGCAGGGGATTAAACTGTATCAATCCATGATGGAGGCTTTGGCCTCCAACAAATGGAGCGGTGAGCGCGATACTTGGCCGCAAGCGCTTGAACAAGATGAATGGCAAATTATTACTACCGATCACCGCCAATGTACGGGTCGCCGTTGCTCCAATGTTTCTTCATGCAGTTTTTTTAAAG
>CAUOQW010000488.1:0-2988 GCA_963506825.1 uncultured Cellvibrio sp. | reverse complement strand
TTGACACCTATGTTTTTTCTACAATTCATTACAAGTCCGCTAAGTGCTATGTTTATGCTCGCACAGCGGCAGAAATTAGATTTAATTTGGCAGGGCGCCTTATTAATTCTTGTAGTCACTACCCTGTTGGTTGGATGGTACGTTTCGGATATCATGATTTCGTTAAGTTTTTTTTCCGCTTCTTATAGCCTAATGTATGCCATTAATGCCATTATTGCTTATAGGCTAACCATAAAAATTTAGTTTTTAGAAGTTTTTGTGAAACAGGTGATTGTTTATGAATGAATATAAAAATGTTCGCGTTGCAGTAACAGACGCAAATTATAAACATACTTTGGGGATTGTTCGAAAGCTTGGCAGTATTGGTGTTCAGCCTTATATTTTGGCATCTAAAAAAATATCTCTAGCGGGGCTCTCAAAATATTCTGAAAGTCAATTAATTTTAACCGAATCATATGATGAAGATGAGTTACTGCAGTTGCTTTTTAAGCACAAAATTGAGCTTTTAATTTTGGTTGGTACAAATTCTTTTAAGAAGATAGTTCCGTGGAAAAAAACGCTTGCATTGTCGGGGGTTGAAATAATTACGGTTGAATCTAGTGTGCAAGAAATAGCATTCAGCAAGCGATCAACATATGAATTAGCTAAAAGTATTGGCGTCCCGATTCCAAAAACAATTTATCCTCGAAATTTTAGCGATGTAGATATGGCTAAATCAGAAATAGTCTATCCTTGTGTAATTAAGGGGCTGTATGAGGTGGGAGGGAATATTGTAGATTATGCAACTGATGCTAAAGATTTGTTGCAAAAGTATGAGTTGATTTGTGAGAAATATCATTTAACAGAAGATTCCGGTTTGCCAATGCTTCAGGAGTATATTCCTGGCGATGGGTGTGCCTTTTTTGCCATCTATAACAATGGTGTTTGTGGGCCTACTTTTCAGCATAAAAGAGTAAGAGAGTATCCCGTAACAGGAGGGGCTAGTTCATGTGCTGAAAGTTACAAATCGGAACGTTTGGAGCACTATGGGCGCGCTCTACTTGACTCGTTGAAATGGCATGGAGTTGCTATGGTTGAATTTAAACTTGATCAAAATGACAATCCCGTTCTTATGGAAATAAACCCTAAATTTTGGGGTTCAACTGACTTGGCTTTAGAAGCTGGCGTAGATTTTCCTAGAGCTATATTGGATATTTATTTGGGTAAAAAAATCCAGTATTCAAATACTTATAAGTATCCGTTTAGATATCATTGGCCATTCGATGGCGATATTCAACATGTGATTGATAATCCAAAAAATGTACACCAATTCTTGAAAGACTTATTTAACATAAACGTTAGAAGCAATATCAGGATATCGGATCCATTGCCTACTTTATATTTGGGGGCTTCATTTTTATTAGGGCTTTTTTTAAAGCTCAAAAGGAAGATATATGTATAGAGGCCTGATTCATTTCCATTCGTGTTATTCTTATGATTCATTAATCTCGATGGAGAGCATTGTTTCATTTGCATTGAAAAATGATATAAATTTCCTGGTTTTAACTGATCATGATACTTTTGAGGGCTCTCTTCGATTGAGGGAATACGTAGCAGATCGAAATATTGACATAGACGTTATTCTGGCTGCTGAATATAATACTAATTATGGGGATGTTATTGCTCTTGGGATAAGTTCTGAAATATTAAATAGAGATTTTGATCTTTTTGTCGCTGAAGTTAGATCTCAGGGCGGCTACATATTGTTTCCACATCCATTTGTGGGGCATAAAAATATTGAAAAAATTGCTGAAAAATCGGACTTAATTGAAGTTTTTAATTCAAGAGTTTCAAGCAACTTAAATGCTTGCGCATTGGCCTTAGCGGAAAAATACGATAAACCAGTATATTTTTCTTCTGATGCACATTTGCGAAGTGAACTCAAAAATTCAATAATTGAATTCGAAATACAAGGTGATTTTGTGAGTTCTTTGTTAGCGTCTAATGTTGTTAGAGTTTCAGCTTTGACGACTAAGAAATGGAAGATTATATATTCTCAATTGATTAAATCATTTAAAACAAGGAATTTAAAGTTGTTTATTAATAATTTCATTTGCATTGTCAGAGGGTTTTCTCAGCTGCGCAATTCGGTATAAGCATATTTTAAGCTAATGGCTGTTTGTGAATTGAATATTTCAAATTCTTTAGAGTTTCGGCGGCTTCGTTGGCTTGAAATTTTGCTCTATGAGCGTTTTGGTCATGCATTTAGCTTGGATATCCAGTCCTGCGGGATTCTGTTTATGAGGCTTTCTAATGATCCTCGCACTATAACGTTTGCGTTTAACCCGGGCACCTTTACTCGTGCTGATTCAAATCTTCCTTGCACATATTGGGACGCGTCTTCCGAGGGGTGGGATTCGGCTTTGGGTGCATCGTTGCCTGCACCTGGCGAAGCTAGTTTGAACTTACCGTTGATTAGGCGTACGAGGGAAGGCATTCACTTAGGCTTTGACATTCTTGGGCTGACGTATTGGATGCTTAGTCGTCAAGAGGAGGTGGGCCGTACGGATTTGGATGAGCACGGCCGTTTTCCGGCTACTTCATCGCACGCTTTTAAGCATGGCTACCTAGAGCGACCAGTGGTTGATGAGTGGCTGCACATCTTAAAGCAAGTTATTCAACGGACTTGGCCGAGTATCTTGCTGACACAGCATAGTTTTGGGATCAATGTGTCGCACGATGTGGATCAGCCCAGTCAGTATGTTTTTAAGTCTTGGTTATCGATTGCTCGTCTTATGGCTAAGCATTTAATAAAGGATGGTGACTTGAAGTCTTTCGCTCGTGCTCCATATGTGAAAATTGCAACTAGTAATGAGCTGATAACGTCAGATCCTTTTAATACATTTGATTGGTTAATGGATATTTCGGATGCAAGCAGTATTAAAAGTTCATTCTATTTCATTTGCGGGCGAACAGATATTGAGCGTGATGCTGAGTACGAGCCAGAGC
>CAUOQW010000487.1:0-2988 GCA_963506825.1 uncultured Cellvibrio sp. | reverse complement strand
CGCGTTGATTGCGGCGGCTATTGCCTGGTTTATTCTCTGGCGCAGCGCGCATTTGAACAGCGGGCCGCGCGAAAATCGCCGATTGCAGATTCTTGAAGATGTCTCTGCACAGGTGGGTACAGTCACTCACATATTCGCCAAATATTCGTCACTGGTGGTGGAGTCGATTCAATTTGGCGAGCGCTGGCCGACGGCGCGCCGTCAGGAGTTAGACGTGGTAAATACCGAGCTGGTGAATGAGTTTCGCAAACTGGCAGATGCCGAAGCCAAACTCTTAATGCTAGGCGAAAAAAATCTGGAACGCAGCCTGCGGTTGTACGGCGCCAAAATCGCAGTATTTCGCAAGCAGGTGTATGTGTGCCGCAAAGATATTAGTCACGAGCAAATCACGACTTTGAAGATGGGCGTGAACCAAGTGCGCGAGCAGTTTTACGATATGTTGAGCCGCAAGTACGACCGCTTATTAGCAACCAATTAATTTTTACTGAGAATCACTATCGCTAACCCCCGTAGATGCATTAGTCTACGGGGGTTATTTTTATTGGGCGCACCCGTTGCAAAACATCCTCCGTCATAAAACCTTGGCCTTTGTGGCACTCATGATCTGGCTTATTGCCGGTTGGAGTGGTGCGCATGGTCATTTATGTTTTGATGGGCAGGAGCCACCGGTATCCGTGCACATGGAGATGATGGGTGAACACGCAGATCATCATGCAACGGATGAACAGCATGTGGATGCCGATGTTGATTTAAGCCAGCCATTCTTAGCCAAACTCACCAAGATAGATTTACCACTGTTGATTACCGCCGCGCTTTTGCTGGCAGTATTGTTTCAAAAAAACTCTATTCTTGTTTTCCGCTATTCCCCCACCTACTCTACTCGCCGCGCAGGTTTACGCCCACCGCTACGCGCACCACCCGTTCTTCCAGACTAAACAGAATGGTGCTCAAACTTTTTCCCTCACCCCAACCCTCTCCCAGAGGGAGAGGGGGTAGTAAGTGCCATTCCAGCCTAATTATTATTTTTTTAAATTTTGAATAATTAATTCCTCCATTTTGCAAAAAAAGATGGCGGTTTTAGCTGGAGTATTTCATGAACACTTTTCACAAGGTGATGGCCTTAAGCGCTATCGCACTCAGTAGTTTTGCTGCGCACGCGGAAAATTCGCTGACACTGCAAGCCGCCATTAAATCTACGCTGCAACACAACCCGCAACTTGCGGGCTATGAATTCCGCAGCCAAGCCTTAGCGGGCGAGCAACAAACTGCTGCATTAAAACCGCAAATAAAACTATCTAGCCACCTTGAAAATATTGCGGGTAGTGGTGAATTTAAAGGTGTGGATGCAGGCGAATTAACGCTGTCGTTATCTTCAGTGATTGAACTCGGCGGCCAACGCGATACACGCCTCGGTTTGGTGACGGCGCGGCAACAGCAATTAGCCTCAACCCAACGCGTACTTACGCTGGATTTACTTACCCAAGTGACGCAGCAATTTATCGCCATCGCAGCCGCGCAAGAGCAACTTAAATTACTGCAGCAAAGCCAACAGCTCGCGCAGGAAAATGTCACTTCGCTGACGAAGCAAGTGCAAGTTGGGCGCACGCCTGAAGCAGAATTATTGCGCGCAAAAGCCAGCTTGGCGCGCGCAACAATTGATGTTCAAAAAACACAACAGCAACTTAACAGCGAGCGTGTAAAGCTCAGCGCGTTTTGGGCAAGCTCGCAATCAATAGACTCTCGACCATCATTAGGGCAACCGACATTTACGAAAGTAGAAGCCGATTTATTTTCACTGCCGCCACTCGTCCCGCTATCCACACTCATTAGCAAACTAGATGCAAACCCAGACCTTGCCGTATTGGGCGATGAAGTGCATTTGCGCGCAGCGGAATTGAAGCAAGCGCAAGCGGAGCGCAAAACCAATATTGAATGGAGTGCTGGCGTGCGCCGCTTACAAGTGAGCGATGGTTCTGCATTTGTTCTTGGAGTCAGCATGCCGCTCGGTTCTGCCAATCGCGCCTCTGGCGCTATTGCGACCGCGAGTGCACATCAGGCAGGTGCAGAACAAGAACACAACGCAGCGCGCATAAAACTTCACACTCAACTAATAAGCTTGCACGGCGCTTATGAACAAGCCTTAGCCGAAGTAAATAGTTTGCGCAGCGATGTATTGCCACTGTTAAAGCAAGCCCTGCGCGCAACTGCCGATGGTTTTCAGCAGGGGCGTTACAGTTATTTAGAACTTAACCTCGCACAGCGCGAATTATTAAATCAACAACTCGCACTCATTGATTCCGCAGCGCGCGCCCACGAACTCAGCGCCGATATAGAACGTATTACGGGTGCTGCTTTGACCCTTCGACCGCTGCGCGCTCAGGGTGAGCGGGAGTGATTCTGTTCATGATGGACGGGAACTATATCCGCTCATGGTGAGCGCGCAGCAGTCGAACCACAAAAATTTCACTCATCTTATTGAGAACTTATTATGAGTAACCTTTTTAAAAAACTATCTACCAAACAATTATTTATCGGTCTGTTCATTACGCTTCCCATCGTGGTTTGCGCCTTAGCTTTTGCATCCGGCGATCATGACCATGATGAACACGAAAAAGGCGAGCACCAAGAAATCGTCAAAGGCCCACACAATGGCCGCTTATTAAAAGATGGTGATTTCACTGTAGAGCTCGCGATTTTTGAGAAAGGAGTACCGCCGGAATATCGTGTATGGGCAAGCGATGACGGCAAAATTATTTCACCAAAAGATTGGCAACTCAGCGTGGAATTAACTCGGCTCGGAGGAAAATTAGATAAGTTTAAATTTGCCGCACAAGAAGATTTTCTGCGCAGCCAAAGTGAAGTTTCTGAGCCACATTCATTTGATGTTTCCGTCACCGCCACTTACAAAAACAAGAAACACCAATGGACGTTTCCCTCTTACGAAGGCCGTGTGCAAATGAGCGCTGCTATCGCCAAAGAATCGGGAAT
>CAUOQW010000486.1:0-3000 GCA_963506825.1 uncultured Cellvibrio sp. | reverse complement strand
GCTGAACACCAATGACAGCGTGATCCTGATCCAGCCGCTGTCGAACTGGGTCTATCTGGGATTGACCGCCTTCGGACTGCTGGTCGTGATCCTCATGGCGGCCAATCTGCGCTATTCGGACCGGAAGGTGGTCAACGGCCATGTCATGCCCGAGCGCGGCATCATCAAGATCCATGCGCGTACGGGCGGCATGGTGGAGTAGCTTAGGCGTGTCCACTAGAGTATGGGAAGTCCATGCATAATTAAACAGGTGTCCATTTTATCGGGGGAGGATCATATCTACACTCCGCATAAATGCGGACATAATTAACCAAATATACCAATAACGCTGTCTACTGATTATTACTTAACTAGGGGATGACTGCTCCAGCTTCATCCGCAAAATTCATGCTTTGTTAACTCGGTTGTTTAGAGGGGCCTTATGCCTAATTGGTTGGTGGAAATTCTCTATATCTTGGCACAATCTAAAAGGACTCAATGGGCGATTATCCTTGGAGTAATATTTTTCTTTGGCATTCATTTATATGGTGAGCATGCTCTTGCGAATTTAGAGGCACGAGGAGGCATTAGTGGACTTAAAGATATCTTGATTCATAAGATTGCCAAAAGGTATGACAAATTAGCCTGGTTTACGCTAATCTCTTTTTGGATTTTAGCGTTTAAGTTGTATCAGAAAGATAAAAAACGATACTGGTAAAAATTCCGATAACCAGCATCCTAGTGGTCTTTTTAACGTCCGCAATTGGCCGATGCTGTTGAAAAACTCGATAATTCTATCAAGCCAATTGACACGCGCCCAATACGATAAAGTTGATGTGCAAACTATTTAATGAACTCTTGAGGGAGCGTCATGGACAGTTGAAATTTTAATTGTGGCAACGGTACAAAACTTAAGGCGATTAACAAGTTTATGGACGTTCAGTTACTGCGATCGAGGGCGACGCCGAAATTCTCGTTAGGCGGAGTTAGCGTTTTGTCAGTCATCATTAGCAGTTTTCTTTGATCAATCAATGCGAGCAAAGCCACAGTGAAACATTGCTCGCAAAGATCCAAATGATAAGCTTTCCCATCTTGTTTCGAGCCATAGCCCCACCTAGCGCTGAGTTCTCCGCCTTCTTCATTTGACTGACCGGCGATATCAAATGTTAACGTCTGTTCGCAAACGTCGCAGACACTACCTACTACAACCTCAACTAGCTTTTTTCTTCTCACCTTCATTACGAATCCTCAAGTTAGCACAACGAAGTCAAAGGGATTAGCTCCGCAGACGTTTGACAGATAATTCCTTATTTCTACAGGCCCACTTAAACTATTCAATGCGACGAAGGCAGCAGGCGTTCCGTTAAATGCTTTGTTTTGTTGGCTTATCCACTGACAGGCAAGGTTTTGTCGTTCAGGAAATATATGCGTATGTACTGGTGTATCGCTAGAAGATGTCCTTCATGCTCAGCTAAACCCAATGAAGCTGAAATAGGTAAGCCAAACTGGTAATCATTAAAATCATTTGGTAAGCCGGACTTTGATAACTCATGAGCGAAGCTCCACCGCCGCATAAAAATATCGTGTATCTTCGGAGAGGACTACTGACCTCTGCAGGTAGTAATATAATCCTTCATGTGTTATCTGCCAAACGAAACGTTTCCCCTGCGCTTCTAATCTCCTTAATTCAAGCAGTTTTCAAAAAGTGGTTCCTTATAAATACATACTTATAGAAAATTCATTGTCCCAATTTATCAGCACTTGAACCTTCTGCCGCGAAACAAATTCTCTTGATGCCCGCAAATCTAATTTTGGTAGAAGTATGTTATTGCTGCTCATGGCGACCCATTGATTTATAGGCGCGGGCTTTTGACAAAATATAGTGGCATTTTGACAGCATACCCGTTGACATATAGGTGGCCATTTGCCACTATATATTCACGGAAGCAAAAACTGCCTCCAAAAAGTTAATACAAGCCATAAAACAACACTGGATAGACCGGTGTTTAACCCTGATGACTGGAGGATTTCCATCATGCAAAACTTGATTCTTAATACTGACTCTTACAAAACCTCTCACTTTGTTCAGTACCCTGAAGGTGCAGAATATGTCTCTAGCTATATTGAATCTCGCGGTGGCGTTTATCCCGCAACAGTATTCTTTGGCTTGCAGATGTTTATCAAACAATACCTGACCAAGCCAATTACCTTGGGGGACATTGATGAGGCGGAAGATGTTTGTGCCGCGCACGGCGTGCCTTTTAACCGCGCTGGCTGGTTGCACATTCTTAATATTCACAATGGTTTTTTGCCTTTACACATTGAAGCTGTACCAGAGGGTACTGTCGTACCAACAGGTAATGTATTGGTTCAGGTGATCAATACCGATCCAACTTGCGCTTGGTTAACCAGCTACATAGAAACAGCTTTGTTGCGCGCGATTTGGTATCCAACGACTGTCGCAACAGTATCTAAAAACTGCCACACCATTATTGCCCGTTACTTGGAAGAAACCGCTGATAACCTAGATGGTTTGCCATTCAAACTTCATGACTTCGGCGCTCGCGGCGCAAGTTCTGAAGAAACTACAGCTATCGGTTCTTTGGCTCACTTGGTTAACTTTATGGGTACCGACAGCTTCTCTGGTATTTTGGCGGCTCGCCGTTACTACGGCGCAAGCATGGCTGGGTTCTCTATCCCAGCTGCGGAGCACAGCACCATTACCAGCTGGGGTCGTGATGGCGAAACAGCTTCTTACGCCAATATGCTGAAGCAATTTGGTGGCAAAGATAAATTAGTTGCCGTAGTGAGCGATTCTTACGATATCTGGAATGCTATCGACAACCTGTGGGGTGGTGAATTAAAAACCCAGGTTGAAAACACTGGCGGTACTTTGGTTATTCGCCCTGATTCTGGCGAGCCCGTTGAGATTGTTCCTGAAGCAATTGAACGCTTGATGGCTAAATTTGGTTACACCACTAATACCAAGGGCTACAAAGTATTACCTACTTGTGTGCGTTT
>CAUOQW010000485.1:0-3002 GCA_963506825.1 uncultured Cellvibrio sp. | reverse complement strand
GAACTCGCCAAAAATCAACTCGACTATCAATAATATTTTGTTGTGCAATAGAATGTTAAGGCTGAAATTTTGGGAAGAATAATTGATGAGAGTGCTACGGAAAGCCTTTTAGTTATTAGCGGTATGGAAATTCAAGTGGTTCGCAAGAACATCAAGAACCTTCACCTTGCTGTTTTACCACCCGATGGAAAAGTTCGTGTAGCAGTTCCTCATCACGTGACCGATGAGCGCGTGCGCTTGGCCATCATTTCAAAACTCGCGTGGATACGTAGGCAACAAGCTGATTTCAGTCAGCAGCCACGCCAAACCGAGCGTGAAATGATAAATGGAGAAAGCCATTACTTGTGGGGGCGGCAGTATCGCTTAGAGGTGATCGAGCAAGTGGGTAAGCATCGCCTAGAAACTAAAGGCAAAAGTAAGCTTCGGCTCTATGTGCAGCCTGGTACATCGGTTGAGAATCGTTTGCTCGTGCTTAACAACTGGTATCGAGAACAGCTCAAATTAAAAGTCGCCGAATTAGTAGAGCATTGGTCGCCCATTATCAAACGTAAGCCAAAAGCCTGCGGCATCAGAAAAATGAAAACCAAATGGGGTAGCTGCAATATTGAAGCAAAACGTATTTGGTTAAATCTCGAACTCGTTAAAAAGCCACCTGAATGCTTGGAATACATCCTCGTTCATGAGCTAGTCCATCTGCTAGAGCGCCATCACAACGACCGATTCCGCAAATACATGGATAAATTCCTACCCAAGTGGCGTGAGCATAGGAATTTGCTGAATAAATTGCCATTGGCATACGAGGATTGGCAGTATTAAATATCTGCATTCAAACATGTTTAGCTTTAAAAAATTAAGTGGGAATTATGGTGAGAATTAATACGGTGCCCAAGCTCGTTATATTTGATCTGTTTGGTACGCTCGTTAAGTTTGGGACAATGCATCACCCCTATCGCAAGCTGCTTAAATGGGCCCGTGAAAATGGGCGCGCAGTGCAAGCAGATGATGCGCGCTATTTGATGACAACCAATTTGAGTGTTTCAGAATTAGCTGCATCAATGGGCATTCATGCACCACAGATATTGCTCGATCAAATTAATAAGGAAATTGACGAAGAGCTTCAATCTCTCGCGTTATATGATGATGTTTCCTCGGTATTTGAATGGCTTAATTCACAAGGTGTAGCCATCGCCATATGTTCAAACTTGGCCAAACCTTATGGAGAAGCTGTTGAATTATTACCGCCAGAAATTCCAATATTGAAAGGTTTAAGCTATGAGCTTGGCACTATAAAACCAGAACCTGAGATATATGCTTGGATTTTAAAAACGGCTGGCGTTGATGCTGCGGAAACTCTGTTTATTGGCGATACCTTCATCGCAGATTATGAGGGGCCGCTTAAAATGGGTATCCCTGCGCTTCACCTTACGCGGAAAGGCAGCACTATGCCCCATGAAATTAGCAGCTTGCGTGAAATCATTTAGTCACATCTTCTAAGATGCAAATCGTGGCAACGACATAATTTCTTGTTTGAATTTCCCGAAAATATTTAGGGATGACTCATACGACTTTGCGAGGCTTGAGTAATTGTTTTGACTCGGAAAATCGACTTTACCTGATTCGTAACTCGCCCCTCGATCAATACGCAATATTGTCTTTTGAGCTTCTACTGGTGTGCGATCAGTGTCGATTGAAAGGCTGGTATCTTTATCATTATTATTCATTGTGAGCAGTTTTATCGTAATGCCTTCGGGTATTTCCTGCGCTACACGATTCGCATACTCAATTAAGTTTGGTTCGGCAGGCATATAAAGAAAACCTTCACCATTCAATTCATTATTACTGCGCAATATTCTGCCCAACACCTGCCGAAAATGTAGCTCTGTTTTTACTCTGGTGAGGTGGCAGCACACACGTAAACGAGGAATATTGGTACCTTCGCTAATCATGCCAACCGAAATAATCCACTTTTCAGTGCTTAGCTTGAACGCATTGATTATCTTTTGCGGATCATCCTCACGATAAGTCGCCACTCTTGCATACTCACCCAACTGCTCATATAAAATTTTAGCAATTTGATTGGCATGCTCTACTGACGCGGCAACAATAAGCCCACCGGCATCTGGGTACTTCTTTCTAATTTGGGTTAATTTTTTTGAAGATTTATCAATAAAATATGTAATGACATCTTCATTTTCTATCAGTTGCTGATACGAGCACTTTGATTCACTCAGGAGCTCAGCAAAGGATGAGAAGTTGGAAGTCGTGCCATCTTGCGTTAAAGAGATCCGATCATTGTCGATCAATGTGATTTGTGGTGTACGGCAAACATTGTCAGCGACTGCTTGCGTGAGACCATAAACATAATCACATTGAATTTTTTGATCATTACAATAACTTGATAACACGATGGGTATTTGATCGGAGCGCCAAGGAGTACCTGTTAAAGCGAGTGTAAAAGCAGCTCTTCCTTGTATTTTTTGAAATATTTTTTCCCCCCATGCATTAGCGTTGCCGAATGTATCGGCCGCGCAATGGTGAATTTCATCGAAGATTACAAAAATTCTATTGGTGTCGAACAGCTTCCAGAATGAGTCATCTAAAGACAACATGGCTTGGTAGGTAAGTGAGCGGCCTTTTGACCCCAGTAACCCATCCATCCGCGATTTGGTGTGTGTTTCAAGTGCACATTGAAAGTCACTGGAGACCATAACGGAAGGAGCAAAGCATAAAACCAGATCAATATGGTTATCTGCGAATAAGCTGTTAGCCAAAGTAGAAGCCATAACTGTTTTGCCGGCTCCGGGCGTTGCTAGGCAAAGAAAGTGGCTATCACCCGCAGCGTATTTTTTCAGCGCCTTTGAAATGCATTCTGATTGCCAATACCTTAACTTCATACGACTACCGAGCCCCAACAGAGAGCAAGCTTTCGAGGGCTTTAACACGCCCTAGTATTTTTGAGCATCTATCTCGGGAATCATCGTACAGTGATTGAATGTCTTCCT
>CAUOQW010000484.1:0-3006 GCA_963506825.1 uncultured Cellvibrio sp. | reverse complement strand
GGCTTGACCTGCAGGCGATTGCACACTGCAAAATTTCAATTTTTGTTGCGGATCATTACGAATTAAAAATAGCATATTGCGATTACATAAATTACACACACCATCAAACAACACCAAGCGCTCAATATCCTTGAGAAAAGCAGGTTTGGTTTGCATCACACATTAACTCCAAACAAATGCCCCACTACACCAGTTAAGCCCATGGCAATTGCGCCCCATACGCACACACGCAAAGCACCTTGCCATTTGTTGGCGCCACCTACTTTTGCAGCCAAACCGCCTAACAAGGCCAGCGCGAAAAGCGAGACGCTTGCAATGGCGGCAATTAAATAAGATGCAGGAACTAATAGCGCCACCAACAAGGGAATAAATGCGCCCACCGCAAAAGTCGCGGCAGATGCTAAGGCTGCTTGCAGCGGGCGCGCCTGTAAAAATTCAACAATGCCCAATTCATCGCGCGCGTGGGTGGCAAGTGCATCGTGAGAAGTAAGCTGTATAGCAACTTGTCGCGCAAGCTCACGATCCACACCGCGCGTCACATAAATTTCGGTCAACTCGCGCAACTCAGCTTCTGGATGACTAGCTAACTCTTCGCGCTCTTTCGCCAGATCTGCATTTTCAGTATCCGCTTGTGAACGCACGGAGACATATTCCCCCGCTGCCATAGACAAGGCACCCGCGACCAAACCTGCAACGCCCGTTAATAAAATAGTATTGGGGAGAGCTTGTGCGCTCGCTATACCCATCATCAAACTGGCGGTTGAAATAATGCCATCGTTTGCGCCCAAAACTGCCGCGCGTAACCAGCCGACATGTTGAACCTTATGGAATTCACCGTGACGCATCGTAAAAAATTGTCCATTAATGTTTAACAAAAAACTATCTGCTACATTTAACCAAAATAAAAATAATTAAATGACTCAGATTTATTAAGAAAAAACTCGCCGAAGCGAGCTTTTAAAAAAATCATGGTTTAATTTCGGATATAGGTTTTATATTTCCGCAATCACTCGATAACCATTTACCCGATTGATCGCCTTGAATGGTTTGTGGCGTACCATTAACTTGCGTCACCATTTTAATTTTTCCAGTGTAGGCTTTATTACTTTGAAAGGTAATTTCACCCTCTCCCTGAGTAGGATGTTCACCCTTACAAACGTAAGTGGCTTTAAATTTTGTGGCAGATATTTGGGTAATTGTTTGTTCGCAATTTTCATCGGTTTGCGGCATAGCACCCCGATCAATATCCGCTTGGGTCACGCAGACTTTTACGGTGGTGCCATCCTTCGAAATACTGACGCCTTGGGAAGCCATGTCTATACCTTTATCGGTAATCTTAATGCCCTGCTTGGCCATCATATCTTCCATCATTTTGCGTTGTTCTGGCGGCAAATTCGCCATTTGCTTTTTCATTTCTTCCATGGCTTGGGTCATTTGCTCTTGCTGGCCACCCGTAATCGCACTCATGCTGTTCTTATCAAATTTAAATGCATGCTCCCAAAGCCCTGGTGTCATATCCACTTTAAGTGCGTGAGCATTAAGACTTACGGATGAAATAGTCAGTAGACCTGCAATTAAATATAACTTCATGATCTTGCCCTTTTGTCAGTGGTATTAAATAGTAGTGAGATTCAAATAGTAAACGAGATTAAAACGAATGAATGTACGGGAGGCAATATAACAGCCTCCCGTAACATTTAGCGTGAACCGCCTGAATTTACCCTGAACCGCCTTTTACTGCGAGTCGCCTACATAAAAATACACTTCGGTTTGGTAATACTGCCCCAAGCGTGGTACTGAATTTGGCTCACCTTCAGGCCCATGACTAATAGCGGCGTCAAACTTGGTACCTATAGGCGTAAAGCCGTGCAGGAATGAAATATCACCCACAGGGAACTCCACTTTCGTCGTCATAGGATTTTCCAACTCACCGCTCGCCTGTTTTGGCGTTAGCATGCGCAAGGTGATATTAGGGTCATTAATCAAGACTGTGAGCGGTAACTCGCCAGTATTTATTTCAGCCCAATATACGTGATCATGAAAGCCTTTAAATTCCGGATAATTCCACGATAGTCCCGTCACCGTATCATTGTAGTCTTTTTGCCACACACCATATTCAACGCCTTTGGTACGATTTTTCCATACGCGATAAGGCCCTTTGCCCAACCAGCGCATGGTTTTAACTTGCGCTTCAGGGTAATCAAAAGTCACGCCTAAATAATCTGCTTTAGTGCCACCTTTCAGTTGATAGGCATAGCTCAGTTTAAGCCAACCATTGGTTTGCAAACGCCACTCAACCCTGCGTAACTCACCCTCGTACTCTGCAGTAACTACAGCATCCTGATTATCGGTATACGCACGAATATTTTTTAAAGTGCCTTTACCATTCACTAAGCGCGGTCCATTTTGTAGTGACAATGTTTTATCGCCACGCTTAATAGCCTGCAAGTAACCAGTTGTTTTGTTGATAGCAACACTGAGCGTTTTATTTTTCAACTCAAACACACTGCTTTGATCACCAATATTAGTCGGGCTACTTTCCAGCTTTTGATTTTCTTGCACACGCGCAAGAATTTTTGGAGCATCCGCAACCATCCAAGACCAGGTATAAATTTCTTCACCCTGCGGATTTTTCGCAGTTAAATAGAACGCATCTGCATTGCGCCAATCTTGCGGTAAATTAAATTGTACGTGGCCGCACTCGCCGGGGTTGATTGATGTCGATTTAAAATCACCCTGATTGAGTACTACCGAGTCAGTTGAGCCCGGTGCAGCAAATCGCATTAACTTCCAACTAAATTTTAACTGGTTGAGATTGGTAAATTCGTAGCGATTTTCTATCGCAAGATTGCCATTAAAACTCGCAGGTAATTGCTCTTGTTCCGACAGCGGAAAATATACCGGCGACCAAATTTCTTTTATCGCAAAAAAACTACCTTCTTTTTCGCGATAAGGCCCCACTATGCCATCCGGTCCGCGGTTACCAGCCACATCAATTCTTCCATT
>CAUOQW010000483.1:0-3019 GCA_963506825.1 uncultured Cellvibrio sp. | reverse complement strand
ATTTTTTCTAACAAACTTTGCGGTAAGGATTCACCAGTTTGATAGTGGCCGGAGATGAGCGGAATCGCTTCAGGCTCCCAGCACCAGTTCTCCATAAATTGACTCGGTAACTCCACCGCATCCCAAGCCACACCATTAATTCCGCTCACTGCCGCCACATCAATTTGCGTGAGCATATGGTGAATGCCGTGGCCGAATTCATGAAACAAAGTGGTTACTTCATCGTGAGTTAACAGCGAAGGCGTTTCGCCTACTGGTGGAGTGAAGTTGCAGGTTAAAAAAGCCACTGGCAATTGCAACCCGGTTGCAGTTTTGCGACGTACACGGGCATCTGCCATCCAAGCGCCACCGCGCTTTCCTTCACGTGCAAACAAATCCAAATAGAAGCTGGCGATATGCTCGCCATTTTTATGAATCTGATAGAAGCGTACTTCTGGGTGATAGCTATCAAATTCCGCAAGTTGTTTTACTTGAATACCAAACAAACGTGCAACCACATCGAACATTCCGCCAATCACTTTTTCAGCCGGAAAGTAGGGGCGCAATTCTTCTTGCGAGATTGAATATTTTTCTACGCGCAATTTTTCGCTGTAATAGGTGGTATCCCAAGCCTGCAAATCGGCGCAGCCATTAGCACTGGCAAACTCACACAACTCAGCATAATCGCGCGCCGCATAAGGTTTGGATTTTTGTGCAAGCGCCTGTAAAAAATCCAACACTTGCTGCGGGTTTTGCGCCATTTTTGTGGCGAGTGAACGCTCGGCATAATTTGCAAAACCCAACAACTGCGCAAGCTCATGGCGCAGCGCCAGTGTTTCCGCAATTATGCCAGTGTTATCAAACTCTGCCGTGAATTCAATTTTATGATCCCCAGCAGATGTAGATGAAGTTGTTTTTTGTGAGTTACTGCAAGCGCGAGTTACATTGGCAGTATAAATCTCTTCGCGTAAAGCACGATTATCGGCATACATCATCACCGCGTAATAAGAGGGGAAATCCAAGGTAATTACATAACCGTTTAAGGATTTTTTTTGCGCAGCCTGTGCGGCTTGCGCCAAAGCAGATTCAGGCAAACCTGCAAGTGCATCGGCCTTTTCAAAATGTTTAAACCAGGCTTGGGTGGAATCTAAAACATGGTTGGAAAACTGCGTAGATAATTCAGATAAGCGCTGCTGAATTTCAGCGTAGCGTTTTTTATCTTGATCACTTAAAGCAACGCCACCTAAACGAAAATCGCGCAGCGCATTATCCACCGCTTGTTTTTGCGCCTGCGATAATTGCGTGTATTCAGCGCTCTCGGCTAATTGTTGGTAGGCCTTAAATAAATTTTCGTTTTGACTTAATTCAGTGCCGTACTCGGTCAAGAGCGCAATACTCGCATTGTAGGCATTGCGCAATTCATCATTATTGCGCACCGCATTTAAATGGCTAACCGGCGACCAAGCTTGATCCAACTTATCGCCTTGCTCTTCCAAAGGCGCCACTAAATTAGCCCACGTTGGTTGCACTGAAGTCAGTTGCGTTAAATTGACCAATAAATTTTGTAAGTACGTTCGGCTTTCGTTGATAATTTGGCTAATTGCAGGTTCAACATGCGCCGCCTCAATTGCAGAGAAGGGTGGCAACACATGGGATTCTAATAGGGGGTTAGTCATGAACGACTCCAAACAAATAGATTCGATAAAATATTCGCGTATGATACAGCTTAAAAAACGCCATGGCTTTGAAAAACGCATTGACCTTGAAAAACGAGAGTCCTTTATGAAACACAATCAAAACCCTTTAAGCATTCGCACTTACCAAGGCCAGCGCCCGCAATTCGGCGACAACGTCTATGTTGACCCTGCCGCCATAGTGATTGGGGATGTACAGATTGGGGCAGATTCTTCAGTATGGCCTTACGCTATTATTCGCGGTGATATGCATTCTATACGTATAGGCGCACGCACCAGTATTCAAGATGGCTCGGTACTGCATATCACCCACGCCAGCGATTTTAATCCCACCGGTCACCCGCTGACGATTGGCGACGATGTGACCATCGGCCATTCGGTAAATTTGCACGGCTGTACAATTGGCAGCCGCGTATTAATCGGCATAGGTTCCACTGTTTTAGATGGTGCGATCGTAGAAGATGAAGTGGTTATTGGTGCCGGTACTTTGGTGCCACCGGGTAAGCGTTTAGAAAGTGGATTTTTATACGTTGGCTCACCCTGCAAACAAGCGCGCCCACTCAAAGACAGCGAACGCGCCTTCTTTAAATATTCTGCCGGAAACTATGTGAAATTAAAAAATATTCATATAGCGGAATTAGAAGCCTTGGTTGAATAATTTTATCATCCATTTTTTCTACACCATCATTACTGTCAAAAAATCTCATAACACATCAGGTGTTATATGAAGCCTGATGCTTGGCGATAAATCATTAAGAAGGATAAATCTCTAGACTCCACAAAAAACTCTACTTAGTATGTGTTGTTTCAACTCTAACGCGAATAATCATAATGAAACACATTCTATTTTTATTGGTGATCTTTTTTTCAAATCTTTCAGTTTCATCGCCTTGGATTTCTGACTTGGGTAATGGGCACTTCAAAAACCCCGTTCTATTTGCGGATTACTCCGATCCGGATATTTTAAAAGTGGGCGATGATTTTTATTTAGTGGCGTCCAGCTTTAATGCCATGCCCGGCATTCCTGTATTGCACTCAAAAGATTTGGTCAACTGGAAAATTATTGGCCATGTTTACCATCGCCTGCCTTTTGAAAAACATGATCGCCAAGCCCATGGTTTAGGTTCTTGGGCGCCCTCCATTAATTATCACAATGGATTATTTTATGTTTATTTTTGCACACCGGATTTAGGCTTGTTTGTCGCTACCGCAAAAAATCCTGCGGGGCCTTGGTCGCTTAAACACATGACCAGCGTTGAACTATGGGAAGACCCAGACGCCTTTTGGGATGATGATGGCCAAGCTTATTTAGTGCGCGGCAAAGTGCGCGCGGATATTTTGTATTT
>CAUOQW010000482.1:0-3033 GCA_963506825.1 uncultured Cellvibrio sp. | reverse complement strand
GATGCGCCGTTCATGCTGAAGGAAACCACAGCTGACTTTCAGGAGGTGACCATTCAGGGTCAGTTGGTGTACCGCGTAGCCGATGCGCCTCGCTTGGCGGTCATGATGAACTTTTCATTGGCCGACAATGCAAAAGATTACGCATCAAAGGACCCTGATAAGTTGTCAAACCGCATTTTAAATCTGGTTCAAGTGTTAATGCGTGCAGAGATTCAACAGATGCCTCTGCGAAATGCACTTACCGCATCACGTAGTCTCGTGGAAAAAGTGAGAGAGCAATTAAAACACTCAGATGTTCTTGTGTCATTGGGTGTAGAGGTGGTGGATCTCGCCATTCAAGCACTGCGGCCTGCGCCCGAAACATCTCGTGCGTTAGAGGCCTCTGTACGTGAGTCATTATTACGTGAAGCTGACGAAGCAACCTATGCACGTCGGAATGCCGCTATCGAGCAAGAGCGTGCGATCAAAGAAAACGAATTGCGTACCGAGTTAGCGATAGAAGCGAAAACTCGTGAGCTGCGTGAAAGCAAAATGGAAGCTGAGCGTTCTGTTAAAGAAAAAGAGCGCTTAATTCGCAAAGAAGAAATGGACGCCCAAGTTAGTCTGGAGACAAAGCGCCAAGAGTTGGTAGATCTTGCTACCGGCAATGAGCGTAAACAAGGTGAAGCCAAGGCTTACACTGTCGAAAAAATGATGGAAGCGTTAAACAAAATAGATCCTAAATTGTTTGAAGCTATTGCAGCAGGTGGTATGGAGCCAGATGTGATTATTGCGCAAGCCTTCAAAAGCTTGGCGACTAATTCAGGCAATATCGGCCAGCTGAATATCACACCTGACTTCTTGGGTGGCTTGTTACAAAGGAATTAACAATGGAACGCTTATCTGAGCGAAAAATCATTCTCATCCACCGAGAAACGCGGCTGGATGGGCTGATTCGCAGGCACAACACTCGCGATCAAGCGGGTTTCTATATTAAAAGCCGTGGCGATAATTTTGCGGATTATCTGGATGAAGATCGCGAGTTAAAGCTGGCAATCTCTGACATTGAGCGCGCACTAAAAGTTTATGGGCGTGTGCAACTATTAGAGCGCAGCTTTTTGTCTAATTTTTTGTTTGGTCCTGATGATCTCGTAGTCATAGTTGGTCAGGATGGTTTGGTGGTAAATGCCTTGAAATATCTCAATGGCCTTCCGTTAATTGCGATCAACCCTGCCCCCCAAAGGTTCGATGGTCAATTGTTGCCGTTCCAACGCAGAGATCTGGGTGCGGTATTAAGTGCCGTTCTGAATAATCGCTTCACTACGAAAGCCATTACCATGGCACAAGCAGAGTTGAATGATGGCCAAACGCTGTTGGCGGTAAATGATTTGTATATTGGCCCGAAGTTGCCAATCTCTGCCCGCTACGAGCTCGAGCACAATGGCAAGCGTGAAGTGCAATCATCATCTGGTGTGTTGGTGTCGACGGGGTTAGGCTCAACGGGTTGGTTACGCAGTTTGATGACGGGTGCAGCAGCTATATCACAAGTGCAATTACATCCCGATTATGAAATGCCGTGGAATTCACCTGAACTTTGCTATTGTGTTCGCGAGCCATTTCCATCGCAGACAACAGGCACATCTTTAGTTTTTGGGAGGATTGAGCCATCACAACATTTTTCACTTAGATCCCAGATGGCTGAAGGCGGAATTATTTTTTCAGATGGCATTGTGGATGATGCTATAGAGTTTAACTCTGGTGCTATTGCGAACATTGCTGTTGCAAGGGTGCAGGGACAGCTAGTCGCTCATTAAATTGCGTTAGGAGATTTTAAGTTGAATAAGCTGGCCGATGGTATTTACACTATTGATAATTTTCTTTCAGAAAAAGAATGCCAAGAATTTATAGCCATGAGTGAGAGCGTTGGATACAAACCAGCTGATGTCGATATGCATGGCGAGCGAAAAATGTTTACTGCAGTTCGAAATAATGAACGAGTTTATATTGAGTCAATCTCAATTGCAGAGCAGCTATGGCGAAAGCTGTCGCTTATGGAGCCACCACCTGCTGAAGGGAAGGTAGCCTGCGGTTTAACACCTTATTTGCGTTTCTATCGCTACCAAGGTGAGCAAAAATTCAACATGCATAAAGATGGCGGTAAAGAATTTAATGGAAACAACACTTATTACACTATGCTTATCTATCTGAATACCTTAAGTCAAACAGGTGCAACGCGTTTTCGTGAATCTGATTTGCATATATACCCGGAAGCAGGAAAGGCACTCATTTTTAAGCACGATCTATGGCATGCAGGTATGCCGGTAGGTGATGGAGTTAAATATGTAGTTCGCGGAGATATAGTTTGTACTTAGTCGCATAATAAGAGAAAAACACTCTATGCGTTATACTAAGTGACGCATTTTTAGTAAAGTATTCACTTAAATAAGAACCTAAATTTTCAGGAAATTGTTAAGGGATACATCATGCAATCAGACGCACTCCCGTCACCCCAAGACCAAGAAGAAACAAGCCGATTCTCTGAAATGATCGACGACCTTTCTTCTTCGTACCCCTCTACACTACCCGATAGCTTGGTTAAAACGGTTTTCGAGATACTAAATCAATACTCGATTCGTCTCGATACATCTAGTTATCCAGCCGGCCTCTATGCGGAATCAATCTTGTACATGGTTTATTGGTTCCATCGCTTGCGTGATCCTATACGCAAAAATGCTATCGAAGGTTGCGTCAGCAAATATTTAAGTGTGGATCACGAATCTGCTGGAGTGAGGGCTTTACTGTCCGATTCACAACTCAAATCCCAAGCAAAAGCTCGAATCGATCAAGGTGTTATGGTTCGCAAAACTGTTGACATACTTGTGATTCGCGAAGGTCAGAATGGTAAAGAATTTCTGACCATAGATAGGCCTGTATTTCCAGAAGGAATAGCACTTCCGAGCGCATTGCTTAAGGACGAAGATGAGCAAAACGATGCTGGAATCCCAGGTAATATCTTTGCGGCACTTCGAGCAACGGGCAGCAAGGTTTTTGGAT
>CAUOQW010000481.1:0-3035 GCA_963506825.1 uncultured Cellvibrio sp. | reverse complement strand
CCCAGATTCAGTTTTTTCAATCTCAACGTCCTCTGCCGTTGCGGCGATACCATTATTGTAAGCAAAAAACATTTCGGGCTGATTACGAATGGTTACTTGAATTTTGGCGTTAACCTTACCCTTTGTACTTAGGAAAGTCCGAACATTTCCCTCTAACAATCTACTGCCATATTTTTCATACACTTGAGCTAAGCTGACACCAGGAATCATACATAGGTATGCTTGATATTCGCCTTTTGATTCAGCTGCTTTAAGACAGGGTAACCCGCCACCAAACTCATTAAAGTCTACTATTAGTTCATCACGACCCGTCGCTGATATATATGCGCTATGAAACCTGGATATATCCCATATGTGAAACTCCGTTCCTACGCCATTTAAGTGCTCCTCAGGCCAGTCTTTGGCTCTGGTTTTTAACAGTCCATCACTTGCCAAATAGAAACGGTATTTCGTAATTTTTGAATGCAGATCCATTAGGTCACATGCAAAACCATACGCTGGCTGACTTTCTTCTATTGAACCATCAGACAACTTCCCTTTTAACGCGTCCTCAACGAATGCACGCAGCATTCCAAATGCTTTTGTTACATCAGCTGTATTAAAAGTAGGTGCATCATCCTCGTTTGAATAATCTACAATCAAAAGAGCTAAACTGTTATCTGCTTCATCAAAGGAATAGCCGTCTAGTTTCAATTTTGTTCGGCCTATAACTCCTTCAAACCTGCAAACCTCAAAGTCACTGAACTCTTCGGCGTCTGAAAGACGTTGCCCTACATCTTCAACAAACCCAACACGATTAAAATCAAGATTCGTTTCAGCTCGCACCCTGACATTTTCCAATAAATCTATTCTAAATTCTTCTAGAGTCATTATGGTCCCTCAAAAGTTGTTAGCTATTAAATATTTTTCAAGCTTAGAAATTTCTATCTCATACTTTACTTTGTGTACGCCAAGTTTCAACGTTTCGCTAGTTATACAAGGAAATCCTTCTACTACTTCATAGGTTGAAACTTCACCAACTCTATACCTAAACTCTTCATATTCACTTCTCGGTAGATAACCTGTGTGGCTTAACCTTTCTTCAAATAAATCGTATGCTTCAATGTCATGGAGTAGTATTGATCGGATGCCTTCTACCAAGTTATTAATTGAAAATGAGTTTTCTTTATCTAGATTATCGGTATCTATTAATTCAATCACAATTAGGTGGATTGGAGATATGCAAACTTGAAGTTGAAGTTCCGAAGAGATGAAAACGCTACTGGCAGAAGGTCTAATTGTCTTCACTTCCCAAGAGCATTCACTAGTTTGAAAATCTTGAGATGCGTCAAAGGGGCCGTTCCACGATCTTAATGCTGAATGAAACCCCAACTTGTTAAGTAAACCTTGCAAAAAAATCAGCTCTCCGATCAAACCTCGAACATCACTTTCCTTCAACAGTTTACTATGCCCACGCTCGAGCAATCGTCGCCAACCTGACAATCTTCTCATTACAAATTGCAAAGTATTTTCATGATTGTGTATATTTCTTGACGATTCAATTAAGTCTAAACATAACAAAGAAAACATTGGCTCCAGCTGCCTATCTTCCAATGTTAGTAATAGCCCCCAAGAGCCGTTTTCACGCTTTATTGAATTGATTTTTATTGACTGCAAATCTTTAACAAAAGGTGGGTTTTCATCAGTTACCAACATTAACAATCTACTATTGTGTAAATTCCTTCCCAAATAAAAACTTAGTGGATGGCTATCATCATAAAGTTGGAAAATCGAACTGAGCACATCAGCACGCAACAAATCCCATCGATCATCTAAAATATTAGGCATAAGTTTTTTCTTCTTCTTCATCTAAATCAATATCTTCGGCGTCGGGTAACAAATTTCGGTATTCGACTAAATTTATTCGATATGTAACCCACTTTCCTTGACTCTTAAATTCAGGAAAGCTAATTCCAACAGCAATAAGAGCTCCGCAGTCTGGAGGAAGCAGAAATTCATTTCTATCGTCACCGACCACCGGTTTAAGAAAATGTAGCAACAAAAGTGGTTTTTTTCGATACTTTCTATATGCATGGCCCGGTATAGATTTTTTTTCTGCTTTATAGGACCGTCCTGCTATTTCAATCTCATCTGGGGCCAAACCTATGCTTTCATCATTAGCATCGCCTACTCGACGATTACTTCCTCCAACATTTAAAGCACGATTTTTCGGATTAACCTCAATTTTTCTTTCACGTTTGCTAATCGTTAAATCCAAATTAAGTGGAATCTCTCCAGCCTGCCCACTTGGTATAGCGATATCCCACGAATCCAATTTCGGATCTACAGAATCCTCAATGAACTGCGCCAAAGCACCTGATTGAAATTTTTTATCTAATGGATGACTGACATAGCGCCTTAAAAAATCTACAACCGTGTGTTTACTTATGTTGGACGCATATGGAAATTTGTAAATATTTTCTTCAGAAGAACTTTTGTCGAAAACAAATTTAGAAAGTTTTACTGCTAAAAGGTAATTAGCAATGATATTAGTTTCATCAGAGAGGAGTTGGGCTGTTTCTTTAAGCTCATCATCGAATGACACCCATTTTCTAATTTCTTCAGAATCACGCATTTTGTTTTTTGCTGTAATAACTAAAGATTCATCGCTTGATCTTATCATCAAGCCAACATCTGTTGGCTTAAATCCAGTTCCTTGCATTTTAAATATACTTTTACGCAGCTCATCTACTGCAATCGCAATATATGAGTATGACGCCTTCATCTCCGGCGCCATCCAAATCTTAAATAAATCTTCATACCCAGTACGATACCCAAACCAACGCCCCATTTGGAGTAAGGCATCATACATCTGTGTGCCACGATAAAAGTAGCTTACGCAAAGTCCCTCCAAAGTTAACCCTCTAGCTAAACTTAGACCACCAACTGCAACTACTCTCAAACCTTTTTCTTTATATGGTTCATAATCCAATGATTTTGGTCCTGAATTTTTATTAACTGCTCGAACTTCGATGGGAGCTATTGATGATATCAAT
>CAUOQW010000480.1:0-3037 GCA_963506825.1 uncultured Cellvibrio sp. | reverse complement strand
TGTCCGTTAGCTTATATTTCGGCCATCCTTTATTGCCATCCAGCTTTGCCATTTCCCCGCTTTTAATTAATCGCAGAATCGTTCGATAAATGAACTGGCGGGCGGATTTCTTTGTTTCATGGGCCTCACTGCCTTCTGCAAGGTACGTTTGTGTAATCTGATCTACAGTAAAGCTTCCATCATTTAGCGTCTTCAATACCTTAAGTACTTCAGGTTTAAGTGTGATTTTTGCCATGGGAGGGCTGCACCGGTCTGTTTCGAATTTCGAAACATTCTATATGGTCTCTAATATCGAGACAATGAAATCATCCCTTTATTCATCTCATTATGAAAAACTTGGAACTTGGCTAAAGAAATGCCGAGAAGATAGTGGTTTAACCCTTCGAGAAGCAGCTGAAGTTAGCGGTTTAGATCATTCAATACTTTGTAAAATGGAGCTAAACCAACGAAAAATCGAGATTCTTGAGTTTGTCCGCTATTGCCGAGTGCTAGGAGTAGATCCTTTCGCAGGGCTTGCTGTTATTGTTCAGTCAATTGAAGAAGATCCGTCTGAACCATAAGTCGTAAGGTGGGATTAAAACTGATCCAGCATTGAAGGTGCCTTACTGCGAATGCATTGCGACGCTATATCACAACGCCATGTTCAATTTTTGCAATTAAGTCTCTAACTACTTCGGCACCCACTCCTGTTTGGGCATAGCTCAGGGGTGTTTCGCCGCTTAAGTCACGGTTTGGTGTTGATAGCCATTGAAGAGCATTTTCTTTGTTGCCATTCACGAGCTCTAACGCCAAATCTAACAGCCTGGCATATCGTAGAATTTTATCTCCCTCATCAACCGAAAGCTTTCCTTCGACTTCGCGGCGCCGGGCAGTTGATTGGCTAATCGCCAGCATGGTAAGTAATTCACTTCGACTAAACCCGTACTGTTTCTGAAGCCGCGTTAGCGCAGCGAAAGAAACGCCCTGACGTATCCGACGATTAAGTTCGAGTGATCTAGAAAAAGCCACTCCTAACGTAATCTCAACAACGGATTTGGTAGTATTGTTCACGCCAGCTCTCCCGTAGTTTGTAAAACACTCAAGAATAAAACTTTTGTAAGTCGTTGCAACCGAAGCGTGCGTACGATTTACATTAAGCAGTATAGTCGTCTGGGGGAGGATTTAGCCTAGCATGATGTACGGCGTGAGAACTTCCTTAAATACCTATTTCGCTACATGTAAGTCCGTGTAATTCTAAAGTACATCTACTTAAAGGTAGAATCGTTGGTTTGTGCCCAAAGCAGACGGTCAAAGTTTTACGTTCTTAGACCTGCCGTTAAGTAAAAGCAGACCTCCCGACAAAAATATTGCAATAGCCACAAACCAAAAAGCCGCATCAACTGAGCCGGTGAAATGCGCAGCAACCCCTAAACCCAATGCGCCAATACCGTAGCCCAAGTCGCGCCAGAAGCGGTAAATACCAATAGCTGTGCCGCGCCATTCTGGTGGTGTTTGGTCTGCGATGGCTGCGGATAAATTGGGGTACAGTAAAGCCATGCCAAAACCACTTACTGCTGCTGAAATTGACCACCAGATAACACCATCGTTTAGCATCATCATGGCGACGCCAGCACCGCAAATCCACATGCCTGCGACATTGGGAATTTGGCGGCCAATATGGTCAGATAACTTTCCGGTGAATAATTGCGATATGCCCCACACCAAACCATAGGTGCCGGTGATCCAGCCGATATTGGTTAAACTGACTCCACGTTGATAGAGAAATATGGGATAGAAAACCCAGACAAGTGCATCCACAAATTTTTCCACCAAGCCTGCCTGACAAATCGCCATCAGCGATTTATTTTTCCATGTCATCAGCCAAAATATTTCACGCGTACTTGGAATTTTTAGGTCAGTATTTATGGCAGCGATGGATGAATGTAAATGAATCCATGGGCGAGTATCTTTTATCCAAAACAATGAAATAAATAATGCGGAAAAAATTGTGCTCAATCCAAAAACCAAGATGCCAAAACGTGTACCTATTATGGCGGCAAGGTAAGCGGTAATCACTCCTGCTAATGCCAAGCCTACATAACCAGAAAATTCATTTAAGCCTAAGGTTAAACCGCGTTGATCTCGCCGTGTAAGATCGAGCTGCGAGGTTTGCGTCATAGACCATGTGAGCCCTTGGTTTACGCCAAGCAACAAGGTGGCGGCCACAATCCAATTCCACGAAGGTGCGACATAAATTAAAATTGGAATGGGAATAGCGAATAACCAACCCAATACCAGCACACGTTGCCTGCCGATTGTTTCTGACAACCGGCCCGCAACAAAATTAAGCGTGCCTTTTACAAAACCAAAACCGACCACAAACGCCGTGAGCAACATAAAGGAATTGCGTGGTACGCCAAATTCAGTTTCGGCGAGTGCGGGTAATGCGGTGCGCATCATGCCGATGGTGAAACCTACCAGCATGACTTGCAAAAGTTGAAGCAGAAATTGGCCGAGGTTGGCTTTAATGCCGAGTGTGAAAGTTGTTTGATAATTCATAGCTATGCGCGCGTATTCGCGGCAACTATTTTGTCCATATCCGTTGGGCGCGGTGGAATGCTATTCACAAGCTGTTCGATAAAAGCGTTTTTATCCAAGCCGAGTGCCGCATTCCAACGCTTCTCAAACCCCAATGTTGATGATGGTTTTCCTGATAGACCTGCACCACAAGCGCTACCGGCTTGGTGGCCGGGGAATATTTCTAACGCATCTGGTAATGTTAAAAGTTTGTTGTGAACACTGTCGTAAAGTACGCCCGCCATTTCCTGTTCTCTGCCTGCTAAATCTGGGCGGCCAGTTGAACCTACAAATAACGTATCGCCAGTAATCACAAACCAAGGCTCATCGCCACGGCGTTTGTCGGTAACCAGCAAACAAATACTTTCCTGCGTATGCCCAGGGGTATGCAGCACTTTTACCACTACATTACCGACATCCAATAGTTGGTCATCGTGCAAAGGTTCTATCGCAAAATTCAATAGGCTTTGGGCGGATTCAT
>CAUOQW010000479.1:0-3038 GCA_963506825.1 uncultured Cellvibrio sp. | reverse complement strand
TCTGCCTATCAAACCCAAGGTTTCAGTTTAGTCATTACAGCAGATACCAGCAGCGCTCTACGCTTGGAAAGTGAGTTGGCATTTTTCAATCAGCGCGATGATTTTAATATTCTGCATCTCGCTGATTGGGAAACCCTGCCCTACGATACGATTTCACCGCACCAAGATATTATTTCTGATCGATTAAAAACCCTCTACCAATTGCCGCAAGCCAAACAGGGGATTTTGGTTGTGCCTGTAACATCTTTGTTGCAGCGTCTAATGCCCGCCGATTATTTGCTCGGCAATAGTTTGATGGTGGAGTGTGGCCAGCAAATAAATATAGATGCCATGCGCCGCAACTTTGAAAAAGCGGGCTACCACTGTGTAGATACAGTTTACGAACACGGCGAATATGCGGTTCGCGGTGCACTGTTGGATATTTTCCCAATGGGCAGCGAGCAGCCTTATCGTTTAGATTTATTTGACGATGAAATTGAAACACTGCGTACCTTTGATCCAGAAACGCAATTAACCATTGCGCAAGTAAATAGCATCCAACTCTTGCCCGCCAAAGAATTTCCGCTGGATAAAATTGGTATTAGTCGTTTTAAGCAACACTGGATGGACAAGTTTGATGTAAACCATAAAGCCTGCTCCATTTTTCAAGATATTAGCGCGGGTATTTCGCCGCCCGGTATTGAATATTACCTACCTTTATTTTTTGAACATTGCAGCACACTCTTTGATTACTTGCCCGAGAATACTCAAATCTACGGTTTGGGTAATATAGAGAAAGCCGCTGAAAATTTCTGGTTAGAGTTATTGCGACGCTATGAGAGCCGCCGTGTTGACCCACAGCGCCCTATTCTACCTCCCAAAGAAATTTACATAGCAATTGACGAGTTATTTAGTTATCTCAAAAATTACTGCCGTACATTTGTCAGCGCAGATGTATTGGAAGAAAAACAAGGCAATACCAATTTTGTTACGCAAATTCCACCCAGCCTACCCATTCGCTCGCAAGCAGAAAATCCTTTAGCCGCCATTCAAGCGCTCTTAATGGAATATGACGGACGTGTATTATTTTGTGCGGATTCCGCTGGTCGCCGTGAAAGCTTGCTGGAATTACTGAATCGCATTCGCGTTACGCCGAGCATTATTGATAACTGGACCAGTTTTGTTAATGGCAAAGAAAAAATCGCCATTACCACCGCACCACTTGAGCAAGGCTTGCTGTTAGCCGATCCCGCCATAGCGCTAATTACTGAGACACAATTATTTGGTGAGCGAGTACAACAAACTCGCCGCCGCAAACAGAGCCAAGACAATTCTGATTTAATTGTTAAAAATCTCACAGAGTTAAAAATTGGTTCGCCGGTAGTTCATATCGATCACGGCGTTGGCCGCTATCGCGGTTTAGAAACCATCACTATTGATGATCAAACCAATGAATTTTTAACGCTGGAATATGCAGACGAAACCAAACTTTATGTTCCGGTTACCAATCTGCATTTAATTAGCCGTTACAGCGGTACCGATGAAGAGTTAGCGCCGCTGCATAAACTCGGCAGCGAAACTTGGCAGAAAGCCAAACGCAAAGCCGCCGAGCAAATTCGCGATACTGCCGCCGAATTATTAGAAGTCTACGCACGCCGCGCCGCTCGCAAAGGTTTTGCGTTTGCAGACCCGAAAGAAGCTTATTTGAATTTCGCCTCCAGTTTTCCATTTGAAGAAACGCCCGATCAGCAACGTGCAATTGAAGCGGTTATTGCCGATATGCTATCGCCCAAACCTATGGATCGCTTGGTGTGCGGCGATGTTGGTTTCGGTAAAACTGAAGTCGCCATGCGCGCAGCCTTTGTGGCGAGTCATGGAGGCAAACAAGTTGCGATTCTTGCGCCTACAACACTACTTGCGCAACAACACTATGAATCTTTAAAAGATCGCTTTGCAGATTGGCCCATTACCATTGAAGTACTTTCGCGCTTTAGAACCGCCAAAGAAGTGAACGAAGTTAAACCGCGTATTGCCGAAGGTAAAATTGATATTGTGGTAGGCACTCACGCTTTATTATCGCCGGATATCAAATACAAAAACCTTGGTTTATTAATTATTGATGAAGAACACCGTTTTGGCGTGCGCCAAAAAGAACAATTAAAAGCGCTGCGTGCAGAGATAGATATTTTAACACTGACTGCCACGCCTATTCCTCGCACCTTGAATATGTCTATGTCGGGCATACGCGATTTATCGATTATCGCCACGCCACCTGCGCGCCGTTTATCGGTAAAAACCTTTGTGCGCACCCATGACGACAATATTATTAAAGAAGCCATTCTGCGTGAAATTTTGCGCGGCGGCCAAGTGTATTATTTACACAATGAAGTCAGTAGCATTGAAAAAACCGCACGTGATTTACAAGAGTTAGTGCCAGAAGCGCGCATAGTGATTGGCCATGGCCAAATGCGTGAACGCGATCTTGAACGCGTCATGTCAGACTTTTATCACAAGCGTTTTAATGTGATGGTATGCACCACCATTATTGAAACGGGTATTGATATTCCCAACGCCAATACCATTGTTATTCATCGCGCAGACAAATTTGGTTTAGCGCAATTGCATCAATTGCGCGGCCGCGTTGGTCGTTCGCATCACCAAGCCTATGCGTATTTACTCACGCCCGATAAACGCTCAATGACGGGCGATGCAGTTAAGCGTTTGGAAGCTATTGCCGCCGCCGAAGATTTGGGTGCAGGTTTTACGCTGGCCACCTACGACATGGAAATTCGCGGTACGGGTGAATTGCTGGGCGATGAACAAAGCGGCCAAATTCAAACCATCGGTTTTTCGCTTTATATGGAAATGCTTGATCGCGCTGTCAAAGCGATTCGCAAAGGTAAGATCCCCGATCCCGCCAATGAATTTGATGGCATGGTGGATGTAAACTTGCGCATACCCGCGTTAATTCCATCGGATTATTTGCCGGATGTGCAATCGCGATTAATTATGTATAAGCGCCTCGCCAATGCGGAAACCGAAGAAGCGCTGCGCGAGCT
>CAUOQW010000478.1:0-3056 GCA_963506825.1 uncultured Cellvibrio sp. | reverse complement strand
CATCATGGCATCCACCGCAGGTCGGTGGCGATGAATGGGCTCGGCGTCCGATAACTTCGTTACATAATCTGCGCCCGAACGAACCACCAATAAATGATAACCCCCAGGCGCCAAGTAAGCGTGGCCAGGTAAAATACGCTCACCACCTTTTGCTTCTACTACATGCAACTTGGTCAACTTATTTAACCGCTCGGCATAGGTTCGTGTAAAACCCGCAGGCATATGCTGCGTCATTACAATACCGGGCACCGCCGCGGGCAATTGCATGAGCACATCTTTAATCGCCTCAGTGCCGCCAGTAGATGCACCAATTGCAATAATTTTTTCCGTGCTCTGCAATCGGCCTGCAACAACTTTCTGGCTTATATCAGTACGTTCACTAACAGACACTTTTGCCAAGGGCTTTACTTTAACCTGAGCCGCCGCTGCTAATTTTTCTAAAATTAACTCCTCATACTCGCGAAACCCTTCTGCAATACCCAGCTTAGGTTTAGGAATAAAATCAACCGCGCCCAACTCTAATGCACGCATGGTGGCATCTGCACCTGAATCCGTAAGGGTTGAAATCATTACTACCGGTGTTGGTCGGGCGAGCATTAATTTTTCTAAAAAAGTTAAACCATCCATGCGCGGCATTTCAATATCCAATGTAATCACATCGGGAGAAAATTCCTTTACCATATCGCGCGCAACATAAGCATCGGGCGCAGCGCCCACCAAGATAAAACCGGGAGCATTGCGAATAATTTCGGACAATAAACTGCGCACCAAAGCTGAGTCATCCACTATCAGAACTTTAATCGCCACTTTTTCACCTTTTGCAAAACTGTCACTGCCGTTCGCCCTGAGCGCGAAACAGTCGAAGGGTATATACACGCTTAAATAAATAACAACTTAGATAAATAACAGTTTGGTTTAAGTAAACAAATCCACATCGCCACTTTTGGGGGAGTACTTAACCCGCATCCGGTATTCACTTTCACGATCAATAATAGTGCTGTTATGTACCGATTTAATTTTTCTTACCATCACCTTACCCGTATCAGGAAAGAAATAAACCTTGCGCGGGTATTCGTCTAATAAATCCTGCGCAACGATCGGAATGCCTTCGTTGTGCAAATAATCCAACACAAACTCTGCATTGCGCTGGCCTACGTTGTTAAGCACCAAACCGCGCAATACATTCCCACCACCAAATATTTTTGCCTCTAGGCGATTGCGATTAGCACCCAGTTTAAGCAAGTGGTTAATTAAAATCTCCATGGCATACACACCGTAACGAGCCGATTCCGTGAGCAACCCAGATTCATTGCTGCCATCATTAGGCAGCAAAAAATGATTCATGCCACCCGCACCGGTAAACTTATCGCGTAGACAAACAGCAACACAGGAGCCTAATACGGTAACGATTAATTTATCACCGGTTGTAACATAGTATTCACCGGGCAATATTTTAACCGCCTGTTTATCGAAGTGACGGTCGTAATAGGTGTTGGGCGCAAGGTGCTCGTTATTATCATATTTCATTGGCTGCTCCTTGCTGCCTTGTTAAGGTATAAGTGGTTTTATCCACCAACTTCACAAGATGCCCCGCCTGCGAAAAGCTCTCTGAATGCCCAGCTATATATAGCCCTTCTGGTTTAAGAAGTTTGGTCATGCGCGCTAATAGTTTTAATTGTGTGGTCTTATCAAAATAGATCATGACATTTCTGCAAAAAATAATATCGAAAGCGCCCTGTAAGGGCCAAGTAGCATCCAATAAATTAATTTGGCGAAAATCAATTAAGTCGCGCAACTCTTGTACCACCCTCGCCTTCCCAGCATTAGCGCCTTTGCCGCGCTGGAAAAACTGTTTTTTTCGCTCAAGGCTTAAAGACTCTAACCGCTGCAAACTGTAAATGCCTGAACTCGCCTCACGCAGCACATTACTATCTATATCAGACGCAATAATTTCCACCGGCGGCTCATAGCTGCCATAAGCTTCAACTAGGCTAATAGCAATTGAATAGGGCTCTTCGCCAGTGCTGGAAGCCGAACACCACACGCGGAGCGGGCGGCTTTTATGTTGCATTTTTTTGGCGTAATCCGCCAAGATCGCAAAATGATGCGGCTCGCGAAAAAAGGCGGTGAGGTTAGTTGTTAAAGCATTAATAAATTCTTCTTGCTCCTGCGAATGTTCATTTAAATACGCAAGATATTCAGAAAAATTTTCTAATTTTAAGGCGCGCAAGCGTCGCGCCAAACGGCTGTAAACCAATTGCTTTTTACTGTCAGATAAATTAATTCCCGCCTTGTGATAAATCACCTTGCGTACTTTTTCAAAGTCCGCCTCGCTGTAATTAAATTCTCTTGTATTATCTTGGCTCAAATACACAGTCTCTTTATTTTTAATCACAGTGGTTAAAGATGCGTTCTTAGCGAAACAGGTTAAAGCCATCCTTGGCTTGGTAACTTACAAATGTGAATGGGACTTAAAATGATTCCCATTCATCATCCTGTTGCTTTGGCGGGGATAATTTTTTTGCAGGTGTCGAGGACTTAGACGCAGGCTTGGATGGACTCAAACGCGCGATAGGCTGACGCGATGCACGAGATGAATCATTACTTAAACGGAATTGTGAAACACGCTGCGTTAGTTGATCTGCTTGCGATTGCAAGCTTTCAGCGGCAGCAGCAGCCTCTTCAACCAATGCCGCATTTTGTTGTGTCATTTCATCCATTTGCGAAACTGCGGTAGACACCTCTTCAATACCCGATGATTGCTCGGCGGAAGCCGCCGCAATTTCCGCCATAATATCGTTCACACGTTTAATGGCCGTCACAATTTCTTTCATGGTATCGCCGGATTTTCCAACCAAGCTATTACCATTTTCGATTTTCTTAACCGAGTCAGAAATCAAGGCTTTAATATCTTTGGCCGCATTAGCCGAGCGCTGCGCTAGCGTGCGCACTTCTGATGCCACTACCGCAAAGCCCCTGCCTTGATCACCCGCACGCGCCGCTTCTACCGCCGCATTTAATGCCAAAATATTGGTTTGGAAGGCAATGCCATCAAT
>CAUOQW010000477.1:0-3060 GCA_963506825.1 uncultured Cellvibrio sp. | reverse complement strand
CTGGTTTGCGCGTGCTCAGCAGCGCAGTTCTATAAGCCCTACGCTCTACGCTCGTCAAAAATCCTTCAAGCGTCAGCGGTGGAGGCTCTATCGCACATTCGCTTGAAGTGGCACTGCTCTCTAACATTCACAGAATCCAGAACTTAAGTTTTCAACGAGTCTACTATTTTTTAACGAGTTTGCTATTTTTTAAATAGGCTGCGCTTTTTTAAATAGGCTGCGCCGAGATTATCTGCACAGCCTAAAGCTCTCTATGGTTTATTTCTTTTAAGTGGGCGCACCACACTTCTGGTTTTTGTTTCGCCACCCACTGGGGTCACAGAGATATCTTTAGTGACCGTATTAGCCGCTTTATCAACTTGGGCATTCACGGAACGATCAACCACTTTACCGTCTGATGTTGTTAACTGCCCTTGTGCGCTATAGCCGGCATCGGTTTTTTGGGCCGTGGATTGGCCAGCGTAAGATTTACCTTCAAAAGTGGTGCCCGATAGATTTCTGGTGCGAGTACCCGCTTCTTTATTACCAACAACGTCTGCTCTTCGAGTTGCGCTGGCACCCTGATCGTCTGTTTTGTTAGTGGTACGCGTAAAACCGTTATCAGTTTTAACGCGTTCTGACTGCCGGCTCACTACATTATGTTTTTGATGTTTCGCTGCGGGTTCTGCCGCCAAGGCCGACTGCACCGAACTTAACGCAAGCAGTAACGAAGCCGAAATGAGAGTTTTGGTGAAAAGAGTCTTTAACAAAAGCGCCTTTAACATAGGATTCTCCAATGGGGTTGTATGAGCGATTTGTTCGCTTTCACAGCTATTAACGCGCCCCATTGAAATCGGTTGACAGCAAATTACTAAAAAATTTAAGGCGTATCCAAGCCATCGCCAGCAAACACTCTAGCAATCATGTAACCCTCATTTTATAAAAAGCCCACCAAAATCGCCTTGGGCACCCAACAAATAGGATGAGCATCACTTTTAACTCTCAAACTGACGTTTTCGCTGCAATTTTAACCAAACATTAAAACAAAGAAATTGATTGCTTTTATCATGATAATTAAAAAAAACATCTACTAAAGCCAATATTTTTGAGTAGAATAGCCTCATAACTGACCAATTTGACGGAAAACTGTAATGAGTGACATTCAAGTAGATGATCTTAATGTGGTATCGCAAGAGTTGCTGATATCACCCGCAGAGCTCAAGGCTAAATTGCCGTTGAGTGAAAAGGCGCGCGACGTTGTGACCCACGGTCGCTCGGTTGTGCGCGATATTTTAGATCGCAAAGATCACCGTATCTTCCTCGTAATAGGCCCTTGCTCTATTCATGATGTAGAAGCCGCAAAAGATTATGCCCAGCGTCTTAAGAAGCTGGCCGAAGAGGTAAGCGATACCATTTATATCGTAATGCGCGTTTACTTTGAAAAACCACGTACAACAGTAGGCTGGAAAGGCTTGATCAACGACCCTTACCTGAATGACTCCTTCAAGATACAAGAAGGATTACATATCGGCCGTAAACTGTTGTTAGATATAGCAGAGCTGGGTTTACCAACCGCCACTGAGGCGCTTGACCCAATCTCTCCACAATACTTGCACGATTTGATTAGCTGGTCTGCGATTGGCGCGCGTACCACTGAATCGCAAACTCACCGCGAAATGGCGAGTGGTTTGTCATCTGCAGTTGGCTTTAAGAATGGTACGGATGGCGGTCTGACCGTGGCAATCAATGCGCTTCAGTCAGTATCCAAACCACACCGCTTCCTCGGCATTAACACTGAAGGTCAGGTTGCTATTATTCACACTCGCGGTAATGGCTATGGTCATGTGGTATTGCGCGGCGGCAATGGAAAGCCTAACTATGATTCAGTCAGTGTTGCTATGTGTGAACAGGATCTAGCCAAGGCGAAAGTCACCCCGAATATTATGGTGGACTGTAGCCATGCGAACTCCAATAAGAACCATGAGTTACAAGTTTTAGTGATGGAAAACGTTGCCAATCAAATCGCTGAAGGCAATAAATCTATTATCGGCTTGATGGTAGAAAGCAACATAGGTGCGGGTAGCCAGAGCATCCCCGCCGACTTATGCGATCTTAAATATGGTATTTCGGTAACAGATGCGTGTATCGACTGGGTAACAACTGAAAATGCTGTACGTAAAATGCGCGACACAATCAAGCAAAGTCTAGTTAATAGACAGCTTTAGCGACTCTATCTATCCTATTGATTATTAAACAAAAAAGCGGCTATAGCCGCTTTTTTGTTATTACTTAATGACATTTTTATTACTTTTCCCTTTAAATTCTATCCAAAACCGTACTAAGAATTCTTAGCAATTAAAAAGCTTGCCTGATAGATTTCTTTTCAACGGACTGCCAATAGCTCGACAAATTACAAATATAACGAAGTCACTACGCGTATAGGTACAGTCCGATAAGCAATTCAACGGTCAGTTGTGTCGTTAGATTGCTTCGCCATCTGTACCAAACTCACGCGCCAGACTTCCGCCGGTTCATTCTTAATCATTTAAGTTTTCAGCGGAGCAAAGCATGGCAACTAGTCAACATGCATTTCAGCAAAGTACAGATTTACCTCAGTATGCGAATTACTCGCCTGAGCACATAGGCATTGATCTTGAGCACGTGAGTGTTAGTCAGTTGCTTGGCCGTGATTACGTCTTTATCAGTGCGCAAGGCATCAAGCTACCTCTCAAAAACCCCACCGCTATGCACAACTTACTGAACGATTTGGTTCGGCAGTTAGAACTAGCCGAGGCGCACACGGTTGCTGTCACAGTTGATGAATCCTCAAGCGGAGAGCTTGCGTTCATTCGCCATGATTTAACCTGGTATAAACACAAAGTATGTCGAGTTGAAAGTATTGCTATCACTCACCCGGAACAACATGAGTTTATGGAGATGATTTGGCGTTGTAGTAGCGCGGTAGCGTTTGTATAGCTGATTTTGATACAAGCTTTTTCCTTACGCAGACTTTCCAGACAAAAAACCAACCTCAGCAAAGACCTTCATGCCATATATCTTCGGATATATGGCATTTTCATT
>CAUOQW010000476.1:0-3062 GCA_963506825.1 uncultured Cellvibrio sp. | reverse complement strand
GGCCTTCAAGGCATCATTTTAGATGATCGACTAGGGCAGGTAACTGCAGGGTCGATCAGTCAAAAATTAATACAAACGGGTAAACTTTTTAGATTCGCGTTGAACCTTTTTAGCGTGGCGCTTAACAGCAGCTGCAGCGTCACGTTTACGAATAGTGGTTGGCTTCTCATAGCATTCACGAGCGCGAACGTCAGCCAAAATACCTGCTTTTTCACAAGCGCGTTTAAAACGACGTAAAGCTACGTCAAAGGGTTCGTTTTCTTTAAGTTTTACTGAAGGCATGTTATGACCTGTTCTGTTCTGAAAAATGATGTCTTGATGGTAGGTTTTGACGCGGTTGCGACAAGCTATCCAAGGGGTGCGGATTCTATACGCTTATGATTTGGGCTGCAACCCAAAGCGTTCAAACTTCTATTTTTGTGCTGCTATCTCCTTTATTATGCAGCCCTGATTTATAGATAGAGTAACTTGATCCATTATGCGAATTCTTGGCCTAGAAACCTCTTGCGATGAAACTGGTGTTGCCGTCTATGACAGCGAGCGCGGCCTGCTTGCGCATACCCTTTATAGCCAAATTGCGTTACATGCGGAATACGGCGGCGTAGTGCCTGAACTGGCCTCGCGCGATCATGTGCGAAAAATCCTGCCACTGATTAATGAAGTGCTTACCGAGAGCGGTTCTACGGCGGCTGATATCGACGGCATCGCCTATACCTCCGGCCCTGGTTTAATCGGCGCGCTTATGGTGGGGGCATCCATGGGGCGCTCGCTCGCCTATGCGTGGAATGTACCGGCGATTGGTGTGCACCATATGGAGGGTCATTTATTGGCGCCTATGTTGGAAGCGAATCCACCTGAATTCCCCTTTGTCGCCCTACTGGTTTCTGGCGGCCACACCCAATTGGTAAAAGTGGATGCGATTGGTGTTTACGAATTGTTGGGCGAGTCTTTGGATGATGCAGCCGGTGAAGCTTTCGATAAAGCGGCCAAAATGCTTGATCTGGATTATCCCGGCGGCCCGCAAGTTGCCAAGTTGGCAGAGTCTGGCGTAGAAGGGCGATTTGTATTCCCGCGCCCTATGGTGGATCGTCCTGGTTTGGATTTTAGTTTTAGTGGATTAAAAACCTTTACGCTTACCACCGTTGCTGCACATAAATTAGAAAATGGGTTGCCTGATGATCAAACCTGTGCGGATATTGCCTGTGCATTTCAAACTGCGGTGGTAGAAACATTGGTGATAAAGTGCAAACGCGCGCTTGAGCAGACCGGATTAAAAACCCTGGTGATTGCGGGTGGAGTATCGGCCAACAAAAAGTTGCGCGCCGATTTAGAAGTTGCACTCGCGAAAATTAATGCGAAAGTATTTTATGCACGTCACGAATTTTGCACCGACAATGGCGCTATGATCGCCTATGCTGGCTGCCAGCGTTTATTGGCGGGGCAGCACGAAACTCTTGCGGTAAATGTAAAAGCGCGTTGGCCGCTGAATACTTTACCGCCTCTTTAAGTTTTTATTGTTAAATTATTCTGCGATTATTTTATGGATATTGTTTTTATTCGCGATTTGCGTGTTGATACGATTGTGGGCGCTTACGATTGGGAGCGCCAGATTAAACAAACCTTGGTGTTTGATATAGATATGGCGACGGATATTCATCGCGCTGCTGCCACTGATGATCTGCAGTTTGCGGTTAATTATCATGCGGTCTCGCTACGGGTAGCCGCTTATGTAGAGGCAAATCACACCGCTTTGTTGGAAACGCTTGCAGAAGATGTTGCCGCACTTATCCGTACGGAATTTAAAGTACCTTGGGTGCGTTTGCAGTTAACTAAACCCAATGCTGTTTTGGGTGCAAGATCGGTAGGTGTGATTATTGAGCGCGGTAAAAATCAAAGCTTGGGGTATTCTGAGTGACGCGCGTTTTTTTAGGTTTGGGTAGTAATCTTGACCGGGAAAAAAATATTCGTGCCGGTCTGGTTGCGTTAAAAAATAGCTTTGGCTGTTTGAATATTTCCAGTGTGTATGAGAGTGAGTCGGTTGGTTTTAAAGGCAGTAACTTTTATAATTTGGTGGTTTCACTACAGACTGATTTAGCCATTACGGAACTATCCGAACTCCTCAAAAAAATTGAAGATGATCATGGTCGCTTGCGCACGGGCCCGAAATATAGCCCTCGCACTTTAGATATAGATATTCTCACTTATGGAGATTTTGTGGGTGTGAACGCAGGAGTGGAATTACCGCGCGCCGAAATTACCGAAAATGCCTTTGTGCTTTTACCCTTGTCAGAATTGGCTTCGCACGAATTGCACCCCGGCTTAAAAAAATCTTATGCTGAACTATGGGCAAGTTACAATCAGCATTCGCAGGCGTTGTGGAAGATAGATCCCTTTGATTTGTTCCTCTGACTTGTATCTCTAATTTGCATTACTGCTTTACAAACGAAAATCCTTCTGGGTATTGATGGTAGCCATCGTAATCTTGCTTGCTAAGTGGAACCCCACGGCTGCGCGCAATGGCATAGACCATTGCATAATGAAAATAAAAATTAGGAAAAATATATTGCTGGAGAAACTTTTCTCGCGGTAAAGCTACTTCCGTAAAACCTGCTTGTTCACGAAGTATTTCGGTACTGGGACGCAAAAACTTTCCTGAAGGAATGGAGTTAAGATAACTAATCGTATCGGCAATGCATTGCATTAATGAAGCAAAACTGGATGTATTCTGTTGGACGGAAACTATTTTTCGCCCTGCAAACGGGCAACAACCGCGTAATGCAAAGTTGGCGGTTGTGGTTACTTGGTTGATGAATGACAGCATATCTTCATGCAGACGAGCATCCAGAATCTTGGTGTCACCTTCACATAGTTTTTCAATTTCTAGATTAAACTCTGTAACTGCTTAAGATTGTAAACGAAGGTTTCTGTTGGGTTGTGCAGCTCTGCCATTGTACTTACAACCATTTTTTGTAGGCAATTCCGCCAAATAAGCATGCAATAAAAAGCATGCCACCCAAGACATAAAAATAACCATATTCCCAATGTAGCTCAGGCATATTGTC
>CAUOQW010000475.1:0-3066 GCA_963506825.1 uncultured Cellvibrio sp. | reverse complement strand
TAAGAGCATCGCGAAGAGTTTGGATATGGTGGAAAACCTGCATGCGAATGTTCCTGTTAAACGACTACTGGGAGCATGAAAACGGGCGCGGATAATACACGGTTGAGACGATCAAGTACATTTTATCGTTCAATAAATGAGCTGCCTACAAAACATACAACGTTATAAGAAGCTTCCAACGCTACTTGTTACCCTACAGCGAGGCACATCTTGTTACTCATTCACAAATCCAGACTATTTTTGATTGCGCTAACAATTTAACTTGTCGCCTTAAATCTCACTTGATAGCCTACCCGACCTCGAAAAGAGGCCTCTACAAACCAATAAATACTCCAAGGATATACGATGAAAAAATTAGTTACCGCCGCATTAGTTGTGGCCGCCTTCACCAGCGGGTGCGCCATGCAGTTCAATCCCAACAAAAGACCTATGCAGCAAGCAACAATAGATCAAATCAAAAGCCCTGTTCCACTAAATATGCAAACACCTGAAAGAACCGGAGTAGCCACAACTTATTTTGCACAAGACTCAAGTGCCGCAGGCGCGCAATACGGGTTGATTGGAGCGCTCACAACCGCTGTAATTGATGGCATTGCCAATTCAAACCCCGCTGAAATTGCATCGAACAATGCAAATCGGATTGCTGAAATCATTAAAGGCGACGAATTGCTTAATCAAGCCTATACGACATTAGCGGCGAACAAAAAGTACGCCCCTACCAGCCTGAATCTAGTGTTTAGCGCACCCACACCAGCACCTACAAAATCTGGTAAAGCAACTACGCCAGACGGTTTGAATGTGCAAGTAGGTTATATTTTTAAAACCGATATGAGCGGGCTTAATGTCTATGCCAATGTGTCTTTAAATGCAAAAGGCGTTGAGTACAAATCACCCTATGTGGCCAAAGACGCAAAACCAACCAAACCGGACATCTCCGGACTCGTGTATCAAAATAACTTTAATTATTATTCGCAGCAATTTGCAGTGCCTGTTAAACCGCAGAGCGAAATAGACGCCAAAGTTGCAGAGATTAAAACTAAAGCATCAAAAAATGGCGTCTTACCGAAAAAAGATAACCCACAATACGCAAGAATGATGTCGGAAATTAAGCAGGCACAAAAACCGGAGTACACACCTAAAGAAATTTCAGACAAACTGGCTGACCAATGGCTCGCTAACAATGGCGAAAAATTAAAAGCTGAAATTAAAGCCGCTCACGAGTTTATTGCTGCGCAAATCTATAAAGATCTCGCACGCTTTGATGTACCCGACTACAAAGGTACCGACACTGTTTTGGAAACATCAGAAAATGGACGCGTGATCAAAATTGTCGGTGCAGGTTTTAACGCGGGTAATGTCATTTCTGAACCCAAAGAATTTATTTCAACGGGCTGGGGCAACGCTACCGTCTACCCAGAAACTGCAAAAGAAAAAGCAAAAGACCAAACAAAAGAAAAGGCCAAAGAAAAATCGAAAGCAAAATAATTTTTGGCGATACAAGCAATAAAAAGGGGCGCTATCACAGTGCCCCTTTTTTATTGAACCGATTTTATCTCACTCGATTATTTTTAACCAATCGCTATCAGGGATAATCCTGCCGTGTTGGGCGAATGACTAAATCGCTGATATGAATATGTGCTGGCAAGGATACGGTGTGATAAATAGCATCAGCTACATCTTCACCCACTAATACTGGGCCGAATCGCTCATTAAAACCATCCACCGTTTGTTGACTATAACCGGCAACAGCTTGGAAACCGGACATGACTATACCCGGCTCAACCAACGTAACGCGCACACCCTGCCCACAGATTTCACGGCGCAATGCTTCAGCCAGCGAGTGCACCGCAAATTTGGTTGAACCATAAACCGCACTAAAAGGGGAAATACTTCTGCCAACTACTGACCCCAGAACAACAATGTCCTTAGCTTGCACGGGGAATTTATGTTGTTCGGGGCGAGTAAATTCCTGTGCTGCTTTTTGCATAAGTTTGAGTGCGCCGGTGAGATTCACTTTTAGTAAATCTTCAAATTCAGCCAGCGGTGCATCCTTCACCGAACCACCCAAACCGCGACCGGCATTGATGACCACCAGATCCGCAACACGACCAAACTCTGTAGAGGCTTTAGCAAATAAATCGTTGATGACTGCTTCGTCCCAAGCCTCGCCCGCAACAAATGTAAATGCACTGCCCAGCTCATTTTGCAAAGCCTGCAATTTGTCACGATTGCGCCCCGAGCCTACCACCGCATAACCTTCAGCAATAAATTTCTTGGCGGTAGCTTCGCCGATACCAGACGTTGTGCCGGTGATAACAGCAATACGTTTAAAATTAGCCGTCATAAAAAACTCCTGTTAAATAAAGACTGCAAAAAAGGAAAACACCTAAAATATCAATCGTCATGAATCGAAAAGGTTTAACGAACCAGGCGTAGATGATGTGACTGGAAGCAAGCGCACAACAGCATCACCAACTGCGATATGACCGCCCTGAATAATTTTCGCGCACAGACCACCGTAACCAAACATGGCAGCGGCTGCACCCTTCCCTAAATTTTCATCCATACGCGAGCAAGGATCGCAAAGCGCAGACGTTTCGAAGATAGCTTCGCCGATTTGCAAACGTTGGAAGCGCAGCAAGTTCATGTTCATACCGGAGATAACGAGATTGCGGCGAAGAAGTGCGGGATCAATAAAATCCATGCCGAGTTGTTGTGAAACTTGATGGATATATTCGCGGCTGATGATAGTGACTTGGCGTGCAGAGCCGGGAGTTTTCAAGCAGCGATGGTCGTCCTCTAAACCTAAACCGACTATGGCGTGAGCGCGCTCAACAACTTGGATATCACCTCGCCTTTCGGTGCGTAAACCAATCCACTCCAATTTTCCGGGAGCAATTTCACGGCGGAGTTTCTCTAAAAATCGAGTATCGCTATCCATGAAAAACCTAGCTCAAATTAGTAACCGTCGTTTTGGAAATACTCAGGCGCCAAATTATCAAAGCGCGTGTACTTACCAATAAATGCAGCGCGACATGTTCCGATCTCACCGTTACGCTGTTTGCC
>CAUOQW010000474.1:0-3067 GCA_963506825.1 uncultured Cellvibrio sp. | reverse complement strand
CTCCCGGTGTAAGAATTTCCGCAGAGCAATCCATTCACATTGGAGACAATGTAATGTTCGCAGCCAATGTGTACGTAAGCGATAGCGATTGGCACGGCATTTACAATCGCATCCGCCCCTTTCGTTGCACCAAACCCGTGGTAATTGAAAATAATGTGTGGCTCGGCGAACGCGTAATCGTTAACAAAGGCGTGCACATTGGTGAAAACTCGGTAATAGGTGCAGGCTCGATAGTCACTAAAAATATTCCACCCAATGTGATTGCTGCTGGCAACCCGGCACGCGTAATTAAAGCGATTAACTCTAACCGCCGCATGTTAAAGCGTGAATTATTGTTTCAAAACCCTGAACATTATTTTTATAATCAGGATCAGTTGGATCGCTATATGCTTGGCAAGAATTCAATTTGGAATTGGCTGCGAAGTATTATCAAACCAAATCAAACTGATTAAGTCTGGGATAACTATGGACAAACTGACGCAACCTGTCCTGCTGTTCGCCGCACAACCTGTAAGTAACTGATACCCTGCGCAATAAAGTACCCACTCAAAGCACCTAAAATAAGGCTCATAAGGGGAGCAAAATAAAATTCATGCACAATATTTAAGTTCATGCCGAAAGACATGCCTAAGGCGTAACGTGTGCAAAAAATTGCCAGAATAACTAACAGCGGAATCCAGCTACCTTGCAGCCTTAATTTACGCGTTGTGTGGTCGTAAGCGACGTATGAGCTGCTGGAAATTTTAAGGAGTAGCAACGTCACCGAAGCTGCTCCTAATAACCAACATAAAATTGTTGGCGCTGCAAAACCCAAATCCATGAGGGTGCCGATCAGAGACATCATCGTCATAGCAACAGGCATAATAAACACAGCTTGAACAGGCACCTGACGGGTACGCACTTGCACCAACCCTAACACTATCAAGCCGGCAAGTAATCCAAATACCCATCGCGGCGTGTACATTAAAATTTGTGCTGTTTTTTCAAAATTAAATATAGCTTTTTCCCCTTCAACAAACTTTTTAGGTGCATCAACCACTATATTATTTTCACGTACAAATTCGATAATGGTTGGAACCAATCCGGCCTGTATTGCAGTTCTGTCAACCCCAGCGCGATCCTGACAAAGTGACACACCCATAACTAGAATGTCGTTGTTGCATGCGTCGAGAAAAATAAAGTGTCCCTCATCACCCATCAAAAGATGAAATTTTGAATTTTTAATTCCTTTTGCATAGCGCGCTCCATGATTATCCCACGGCAAGAAATCATTATTATGTGCACCTACAACGAGAGTTGGCAGGTGGGCATTGGCCAAACTTGCTGGGGTTGCCCCATAACCCAGCGTTGGATCAATCATAATTATCTTTTTTACGCGGGCATCAGCATAAATTCCACCAAACTTTTGTAAGAAAGCTTCGCCGGGTTTGGGCGCATTGCGAATACCGTAGTTACACGAGTTATCGTTTTTTGCTGCTTCGGTTTTGCAAAAATCCATCATGTGCAATAAATCGTATTGCACTCCGGCGAGCATGGCCACCGTTTGCCCACCGGAGGAGTGACCGAGCGCAATTATATTCGACCAGTTAACAGGCTTTTGAAACAACTCACGATTTGACAGCGCATCGTAAATAGCAGAAATATCCGTAGGGCGCTGCCATATCATGGAGGTAGCACGCACATCTTGCGTATCCTGACCGTAGAGCCAAGATTCGCCGTAATGGTTTATGCCAACCATTATGTATCCGGCAGCGGCCAAGGCTTCGGCAATCCAGTTGTAATTTTCCGCGGCACCCATGGCACCATGGCTGAACACTAACGTTCTATCGGTAATGGCTGATTCCGCCAAACAATGCTGTTGATTAGGTAATGCAGCGCACTGCCCTTGCGGAAACCAGAGTGTAATTTTAGCGGGACGACCAGAGGGTAAGTTACCAAGATCCACAACCTCCTTGACAATGCGAACGGGGTTCTCATCAGCGACTGTAGTAACGGATACCGCTGCAAATGACAATACAAAAAGAAAGGTACGCACCAAGTAATTCATCAGCATCTCCAGAGAGGGGAATCCTCAATCCTTATTCATTAACTGGAAGCAAGTTTAATAAAGGATGCTTGGCGCTACTATGCAGAAAGTGCGGTTTTATAAATTTAAAACCGGTAATTTGATAGATACTTGGAATTATTAAATAAGGGGGAAATACACGTCTGTGATTAGCTCTGACTCTGGTGTATTTTTTGGATTATTCAAGTAAAGCTGCACAATAGCGTCATCTTTTAAGTTAATAGCTTCCGGTATTACCCAACCAGCATAAATGCGCGAGATGGTTTGCCACATCAAACTGTAAGACCCGATGTATTGGAATCTAGCCCATTTTCCCTGTGCCCATAGATACTCATCCAAGCCAAGATGATCCGGTAAGTTTTCATCCAAAATGCCCGCGAAAAATCGGCTGGCAGTTTGATCCCCTTGCCAAGGACTTTCTAACGCAACACCCACGGCAGATGAAAAATAATCCTCGTAGTGGATTGTTTGAAGGCGCTCACTCAATTCGGAAAACAAGGATTCGCCCAAACTTTTGAAACTATTGTTCTTAAATCCTCTGCCATAAAAGCCGAAGCATTTTCGCGCAGGCAGCTCTAAAATTTCTGGTTGTAAGCCGGGGTCGCGTTTAGAAATATTTTTTAAGGTATTGGGCGTCTTCCACAAACATTCTGTACCGCGCTTTACCTCATTGGGTTTGCAGTCAAATGCTTTGTGAAACGCGCGCGAAAATGCAGAATGGGATTCGTAGCCTACGGCCAAGCTAGCATCAATCACTGAGCATTCCCCCGCAGACAAAAGCGAATAAGCATGCTGCAAGCGACGGCGTTGGATAAATTCGCCCAATTGAAAACCGGTAGTAGCTTGAAATAAACGATTTAAATGGTATTTGGACACGCCTACCATGGCTGCCAAATCTTCAATGACAATTTCCTGATCAAGATGCGCTTGAACATATTCACTAATATGATTTGCAAAAGTCTCATACAGATTTTTTGAATTGTTCGGCATAACGAATTTATT
>CAUOQW010000473.1:0-3069 GCA_963506825.1 uncultured Cellvibrio sp. | reverse complement strand
GTTCAGACCGTGTATCTAAGTACAACCGTTTGTTGCGCATTGAAGCTGAGTTGGGTGCTGCTGCTCCTTACAAAGGCCGTGCAGAATTTAAATCGTAATTTTTTATCGGTAGTTTTTTGCCGAGCAGTAGCGCTTTATGATTCGAAACCCTAGAGGCATGGATGCCGACAGGGAGCTACAAGGATGTATTTATGCGTTTTCGAATCATAAAGCGGTGCTGCAGACGCTGAAATTTCCCATCAAACAAACAATAAAAACTATGAAATGTCTCTTTGCAGATTTGCTTATTTTGCTCGCAGCACTCCAGTATCGCCTTTGGCAAGGTGAGGGAAGTTTTGCGCACGCGGCAAAATTATCGCGTGAAATTAAACAGCAGCAAGCCGAAAATGATCGTATGCGTGAACGTAACCGCATATTAGATGTTGAAGTCCAGGATTTAAAATCGGGTGCGGATAGCGTGGAAGAACGCGCGCGCAACGATATCGGTATGATTAAAAAAGATGAAACCTTTTTTATGATTCCTGCCAAGAAAAAAACTGAATAATGCCGCTCTTAACTCCCCCTCGTTATTGGTTTGTTATTCCCGCCGCCGGAATTGGTTCGCGCATGGGTGCAGATAAACCCAAACAATATTTAATGCTCGGCAACAAAACCATTCTTGAGCACACAATAACGCGCATTTTAAGTCTGCCTAATTTGGCAGGTATTGTGGTGCCGCTCAGCAGCCAAGATAATTTTTGGACGTCGCTGACGATTCTGCAGCATCCTTTAGTTCACACCATTCACGGCGGCGCACAACGCGCGGATTCGGTGTTGAATGGTTTAACTTATTTGGCTGACAAAGCTCACAACCAAGATTGGGTTTTAGTGCACGATGCAGCGCGCCCTTGTGTAACTATCGAAAATATTCAAAAGTTATGCGATGACTTGGTTGGTGATGAAGTCGGCGGAATTTTGGCAGTACCTGTTAGCGATACGCTTAAGCAAGTTGCTAACCTTAATAAGATTCAAGCAACAGTAGACCGCAGTGCTTTATGGCAAGCGCAAACGCCGCAATTATTTCGCTATAAATTATTGCGCGATTGTTTAATGCAAACACTCGCACGCAGCGAAAATATCACTGACGAATCTTCTGCAGTTGAGCTATGCGGTCATCAACCTAAAGTTGTTGAAGGCCGAACAGATAATATTAAAGTGACTCGCCCGGATGATTTATTGTTGGCTGAGTTTATTTTAAAACAGCAAGAAAAGCGGCAAGAGAAAGAATTATGAGAATTGGCCACGGCTATGATGTTCACGCCTTTGGCGATGGTGACAAAATTGTTATTGGCGGTGCGGTCATTCCGCATTCGCGCGGTTTAATTGCACATTCTGATGGCGATGTTTTATTGCACGCTCTGTGCGATGCTTTGTTGGGTGCTGCCGCGCTTGGCGATATTGGTAAGCATTTTCCCGACACCGATATGCAATATCGCAATGCAGATAGCCGCTCGCTCTTGCGTATGGTTTACAGCAAAGTGAAAGCTAAAGGTTGGAAACTGGAAAACGCTGATATGACTATCGTTGCGCAAAAACCGCGCATGGCTAATTACATTCCGCACATGGTGCAAAATATCGCCGCTGATTTGCAGGCTGATAATGACCAAATCAACGTGAAAGCAACCACGACTGAAAAGCTAGGTTTTACTGGGCGCGAAGAAGGTATAGCGGCCTACGCCGTTGTGTTGTTGTCAAAAATTTAAATTAATTACTACCCTTGATATCCAACACTACTAGCGTGAGTGTTGGATTTTTTTATTTCACTTTTTCGAATTTACTGTATGCAATCCATATCTCCACCAGAGTTTTCGTTAGACTTTCCTTATGCCTATGGGCAGCCAGATACCAGCGCAAGCTTCCGCGTTGAGCCAGAAGATTTTCAAGTCGATGAAACCTTGGGATTCGAACCTCTTGGCGAAGGTGAGCATGTTTATTTACATGTATGGAAGCGCGGTGAAAATACCGCGTGGGTTGCAGAAAAAATCGCTGAGCTTGCACAAATAAAAGTCATGGATGTGGGCTACTGCGGTCGCAAAGATCGTCACGCGGTTACTACGCAGTGGTTTAGTGTTTATTTGCCCAAGCAAGAATTAGAGCCGGATTGGGGCGCATTAAATTGCGATACTATCAAAATCTTAGCAATCAGCCGCCACCAACATAAGTTGCGTCGCGGTGATCACGAAATCAATAGATTTATTATCCGTTTACGCGATTTTGTAGTTGCCGATAAAACGGCATTCGAGCAAAAAATTACACAGGTACTAGAGCAAGGTGTTCCCAATTATTTCGGTGAACAGCGCTTTGGTCGCAATGCGAATAATTTGCCGGAAGCGCATGCAATTTTGGTGGAAGGAAAACGCATTCGCGATAAGCAAAAGCGCGGTTTGATGTTATCCGCTGCGCGGTCTTACCTTTTTAACCAAGTATTAGCTGCACGTGTTTTGGTAAATAATTGGCAACAGCTATTGAGTGGTGAGCCAGAAGCATTCCCATCGGCACCCTTATGGGGGCGTGGTCGTTCCGCTGCAACAGATGAAGCTTTGGCAATAGAAGCGGCTGCAATGGACGCTTGGGCTGAATGGCGCGATGGTTTGGAGCATGTAGGTTTATCGCAAGAGCGTCGCGCTTTAGTGCTTAAGCCAGATGCTGCGTCGTGGCGTTGGTTGGATAATGATTTGGAGCTAAGTTTTAGCTTGGGTAGCGGTGAATTTGCGACCACAATTTTACGTGAATTAACGGTTTTACACTCGGCGATAAAAACCGAAGCGGTTTCTGTGTGATATAGTTGACGCTTTAATCGCTACGCAAATGTATCGAATCATTCTTAATTAATCGTATCGAGGAGGGCTGAAAATGAGTGACTTAATGTTGCAAGGTGTGGGCATGACTTCAGCCCGAACTCGCGATCGTTTAATCGAGCGTTTAGTGGATAAAGGCGTGACCAACATGCGCGTGCTCGATGTTATGCGCAACACACCTCGCCATATTTTTCTCGATGAAGCCCTTTCTCATCGCGCCTACGAAGATACT
>CAUOQW010000472.1:0-3072 GCA_963506825.1 uncultured Cellvibrio sp. | reverse complement strand
CCCCAGACTAGTTGCGTACTTTGTTTAGCAGCCGATTTAGCATCGGGGTTAGCGCAAGTTTTTGCTGCAGAAGACGATGCGGCAGCCAAGCTTGCAAATGGTGAAACTACAGCACCAGCTAAGCACGCTTTGAAAATATTTCTACGGGCTGGGTTAAACATATATTTGCTCACTGAAAATAAGAATTTGATAAGAACGAAAGCAAAGGCACCCCTCGGTAACTGCTCCTGCGTTACCGAGGGGGTGCCTTTCAATTTATGAACAAAGAATTTATTTAACCCAATTAATCTCAACCAAATAAACATCATTCTCACGCAGCGGCAGGTTCAATTTAAAAACACCATCTGCATCTACCTTAATTTGTTTTTCTTCTGAAGGCTTACCCGTGGCCATCGCCTTAAGTGAATCCACTTGCGGTTTAGTCAATTGCGCGGGTGAACCCATGCCGATGTAACCAGTGAAAGCATCGTTACGCTTGTAACCCACTTGCGAAATTTTCAGGGTGTAATTGCCTTGTTTCAAACCTTGAATATGAACCGCCGCTTCGCCTTTATTTTTAGCCGGTAAATCTTTTATAAAATATTGTTGGTTGTTAATGCCTTCTGGCAGCGTGTGGGTGTAATCCCATAAGAGCACTTGTACATTGCCTTTGGTATCTTTAGTGGCAATGGATTTCTGGTCACTATTTTTTAATTCAGTGGGCGCAAGCTGATTTAAAAATTGGTAAGCAAAATACGCGGGCTTTTTAACGCCTTGAGTATTCATTAAACCAAAGCCGCCGTGAAAGGCTTCAAAGCGTGGGCCTGCTTCTTCAAAAATATCGGTAAACACCCAGTAAGACATGGATTGTGCGGCAGTGCCTACTTGTTTCAATTTTTGCAAAATATAAGCGGCTTGGTGATAGCTATCATGGGTTGGATCAGAGGGCGTGTAAGACGAACTCCACTCGGTGTAATGCAATTCCAACTTGGGCATTACCGATTCGGCAATTTGTTTACGATTATTTAATACATCACCGCTCACAGCCATTTCATCTGTAGAAAGCACTGTGCCTTTGTTACCAAACTCATCTAAAAAGCCTTGATTAACACCGTAAGAATGGGTACTTACAAAATCTAAAGGCACTTTATTTTTTGCGCAGTAATCGATCATCTCTGGAATCCATGCCGCACCTGCCGTAGCAGGGCCGCCAACTTTGTACTTGGCATTTACACTTTTAATGGCGCGTGCCGCATGGGCATAAAGTTTGAAATAATCTTGCTGCGAACCCGCCCAAAAGCCATCTAAATTGGGTTCATTCCAGACTTCAAAATACCAAGTAGCAACCTCTTCGGCACCGTAACGCTCAGTCCAGTGTTCGGTAAGTTTTTTAATTAAGGTTTCCCACTTTTCATAGCTGTGCGGTGGCGTAACATTGCCGCGCCACCAGAAAATGGTTTTAGTACCGCTGGCTAATGCAGAGGGCATAAAGCCAAGTTCTACAAAAGGTTTTACACCAATGCTGAGCAGGTAATCGTAGAGTGCATCTATATATTGAAAGTTGTATTGCTCGCGCCCTTGAGCATCCACTTTGTACACGGCCATATCGTCACTGAGCAAACCGTGCATGCGAATGTACTGAAAATCCGTGTCGCGTTTAGTTTCGGCGAGTTGCTGCTGCCAATCGGCACGCAAACCTTCGTTAGCGCGGCCTGCGCCAATGCTCTTTTTAAAAGTTGTATTTAAATTGCCTTGTACGGCTTTTACATCAATATCTATAAGGCGCTGCTGCGCCCAAGCTGGTACTGGCAGCAACAATAAACCGCTGAGTACGAATAGGTTAATTAATCGGATTAGCATAATTATTTTCCTGAATTAATGTTTTAAATTGCCAATAGTGTTTATCGCAAGATTTACGTACACAGCACAAAAGCTTCAGTCCACTTCGGGTTAAAGGATTCGCTTAAGCTAGCTGTGGGATGTTTTTCAACCGCAGAATTCTGTGTGAACTCTTGATGAGTGCATTCTTGATGTGTGTAGTGCTGAGAAGTGCCTAGCAGAAAAACACCATCTTCCTCTGCCAGAAAACTGATTGATTTATTGGAGCTCTCGTAAACGGCAATTTCATCTGATGTAACCAGCACATCGCTGGTTTTAATTTTTCCACTGATGACCGCAACCCATGCAGTGCGATGATTAACTGGCGGCTCATAGATCCACGCTTGCCCTGCAGCCAAGGTCACCACCACATAATTTATTAAGGCCGGAAGCGCCAATTGACTACTGGCATCGCCATGTTGCCCCAGCAATATTTGCGCTGGGCCATCGTGCTCAACCAGCGCTGAATCAAGAAAAATACTTTGCGCCGGAGCGGATTTCAGTGCCGGTGAGAGAGCAACCCGAAGCTTTACACTTATGCAGTCTGGCGTTGTTGGTTTGAGTGAATACTGAATGCCTGAACCAGAGAGCATCCACAGCACGTCACCTTGTTTAAGACAGCCATGCTTATGAGTTGAATCACTGTAATTCGCCTCGCCCGAAATCAAAAAAGTAATGATCGCGGTGCCGGAATCAGACGACAGCAAGGCATCATCTGCAGTGGGTTCACCCGCTCTCACCACGTCTAAAGATACAAATGGCTTAATTTGGTGCCCTAGAGTTTGAGGACTGATTAAGTGGCTCGTGAGATATTCATTGTTGCTATTAGCATGAAGGCATATTGTTCTTGGCTGATGAAGCATCTTGATCCGCACCTATAGTTATATTTTTCAAATCGACACGCAGAGCGCATCCGCACTTGTTAGTGAGGGCACGATATGAAATTGGGGCTATGGGAGGTAACGCTTTTCCTAAAAATGCTATCAGGATGCGAAAAGTTGAAGGATTTTTGCGATTAGTATTAATACGATGAGGGGAAATGAATCAGAAAAACAACACATCGGTTATTTGTCACACAGGGATTTAAAAATTTTGGGGGTACAGCCATATTCCTCTTTAAAGAGCTTGTTGAAATAGGAGACATTTTTATAACCCACCGAGTAGGCGATTTCTGCCACATTCGCCTCGTCTTTTTCTGCCAGCAGACGTGAAGCT
>CAUOQW010000471.1:0-3084 GCA_963506825.1 uncultured Cellvibrio sp. | reverse complement strand
CGTGGTTCATAGGAGTCTCTCTCTGAATTGTTATAACCCTAGAGTCTAGTTGCGACTCGGGAATTTGTATCAATGCACTGAGAAGACCATTACCGATTTGAAAGCTATTTTTAACCGTAACTTTTATTAATGATGTAGAGAAACTAGTTTTACTTATGAAACGGCTTTTGTTTATCATATGGTAATTAAGACTATATAAAAACACTAGATAAACTTGGTGGGCAATGTACTCAGCAAGTTAACAAGTTTACATCGGCAAGCTTTACCGGGTCTTTTCTGTGAGAGGGAAAGGCTTAACTGTGGCTTATAAAAATAGGTAACCCGATGAAATCCTTATTCAACCCGCACCGCTCACCCATCCTTGCACTCAGCTTTTCTATCTGCCTGATTCCAGCGTTAGTCAGCTGTAACTCGCCCTCGCAAAACAACAAAACATCCCTATCCGCAACCGCTTGGCAGCCTGATTTAGGCAATGGCACTTTTAAGAATGCGGTTATCCATGCCGATTATTCCGACCCAGATGCAATTCGTGTGGGCAATACCTATTACATGACTTCATCCAGCTTTAACAATGCGCCGGGCTTACCGCTGCTGCAATCCAAGGATATGGTGAATTGGGAGCTAGTCGGCCATGCACTCCCGCAACAGATCCCGCTGGATGTGTTCGCCAAACCGCAACACGGCAAAGGCGTTTGGGCACCCTGCCTGCGTTATCACGATGGTAAATTCTGGATTTTCTATCCAGACCCAGACTTCGGCATCTATGTAATGACTGCGGAAAAATTCGCTGGGCCTTGGAGTGAACCTCATTTGCTGCTGGCAGGCAAAGGTATTATCGACCCCACACCACTGTGGGATGACGATGGCCAAGCTTACTTGCTACACGCTTGGGCAAAAAGCCGCTCGGGTATCAATAATGTGCTGACCTTGCGCAAGATGTCGCCCGATGCCAAAGCCCTTTTGGATGACAAAGGCCCAATGGTAATTGACGGTAATAAAATCCCCAATTACAAAACTTTAGAAGGCCCAAAATTCTACAAGCACAACGGCTACTACTACGTGTTTGCGCCGGCGGGTGGCGTGGAATTTGGCTGGCAATCAGTATTCCGTTCCAAAAATATCTATGGCCCTTATGAAGATAAAATTGTGATGGAACAAGGTAAATCGCCCACTAACGGCCCACACCAAGGTGCATGGGTACGCGCTCAGGACGGTAGCGATTGGTTTTACCATTTCCAGGATAAACACGCCTATGGCCGCATTGTTCACCTGCAACCCATGCACTGGAAAAATGATTGGCCAGTAATTGGTGAAGACAAAAACAATACCGGTACTGGCGAGCCAGTAACCCAACACGCAAAACCTGTGGCTGGAAAATTCGCGATTAAAAACCCCTCCACTAGCGATGAGTTTTCATCGCCCAAACTCGGGCTGCAATGGCAGTGGAATGCGAATTGGAAAAGTGATTGGTATTCATTGAGCGCCCACAAAAACCATCTGCGCTTATTTAGTGTGCAAGATCTAAGCTACACCCAGAAAAAAAATCTGTGGGATGTACCCTCGCTTTTGCTGCAAAAATTACCGGCGGAAAAGTTTGTAGTGACCACCGCGCTGGATACGAGTGGCCTACAAGCAGGTGATAGCGCTGGTTTGGTTATGTATGGCTTTGATTACCAATGGATCGGCGTTAAAGCTACTCAGCAGGGGCAGCAGCTTGTGTTGGTCAGATGCGAAAAAACCGAAACTAACTGCCAGGAACAAACGCTGGCTAGCATCGATTTAACGCAAAAAAACCTGAGCTTGAGTATGAGTGTGGGTGCAGAAGCCAAAACCCAATTTGCTTATAGCTTGGATGCGAAAACCTTCACGCCGGTGGGTAGTCTCTTTGCTGCCAGCAAAGGGCGTTGGGTAGGCGCGCAAATGGGGTTGTTTAGTTTGGGCGAGAGCGGTATGTCATTTGTGGATGTGGATTATTTCAGGGTGACAGCGGAATAAATTGCAGGCAATAAAAAACCCGGCCTGAGCCGGGTTTTTTGAAACTTGCTAAGAATTACTTAGTTTGTTTCTTTTTCACGTCAGTAGAAACAGCACCTACCACGCGACGATTTTCTTCACGGCCAGCAGCAGTTTTGTTATCGCCTACTGGTTGTGCTTCACCGAAGCCTTTAGCAGTTACGCGGTCAGCGGCAATGCCAAACTTGGTAATCAATACTTGCTTAACAGCTTCAGCGCGTTGTTGTGACAACTTCTCGTTGTACGCATCAGCGCCTTGGCTATCAGTATGACCTTCAACAGTCACCACAGTGTTAGCGTATTGGTTCATGAACTTGGCCAAGTTGCCAATATCATCAACGTATTCGTCTTTAACGATTGATTTAGCGGTATCAAACTTAACAGCCAATTTCACCGCAACAGTTTCGGTCAACTCCATTGGGCAGCCAACGGCGTCAACTTTGTATTGTTTTGGGGTATCTGGGCACTTGTCTTTAGAGTCAAATACGCCGTCACCATCGCTATCAACTTCTGGTTTTGGAGCAGGAGCTGGTGCTGCAACGGGAGCTGCTTTCACTGGCTCTGCACCGAACAAGTAGCTAATGCCTGCGTTTACGGCCAAATCGGTGTACTCACGATCCAAGCTGTTGAACGCGCGTATATCACTGCGGAATTCCCAGTTGCCACCCAAGCTGTGCTTCAAACCGGCACCCAAGTTAACCAAGGTGTCGCGGTCATTTTTTGCGCCTTTTACTTTCAAAGACTGGTCGCCCACACCGAAGGCAACATAAGGACGCCACAAGCTGGTGGTGTCGATGTTGTAGAGCGCATCTAAACGGTATTGACGGCCATCGATATCAACATTGGTGCCGCTAACTTTGCTGTCGAAATCGCTTGCGATTGCTTCCAAGGTCCAGTTCTTGTTCAGAACATAGCCTAAGCCGAGGTTCAACGCGGTTGCATCGTCTCTTGGTTCTTCAAAGAAGTCGCGACCTGCGCCAACTTGAACTTCAAATTTGTGATTGTCTGCCATAACGCCTGATGAAATCAGGGTAGCAACGAGGGCTGATAAGAGTTTTACGCGTGTGTGTG
>CAUOQW010000470.1:0-3086 GCA_963506825.1 uncultured Cellvibrio sp. | reverse complement strand
TGTAGCTAGCTGGCGTGGAATTTTATAAAAGAGCAACCACCATTCGGCCACAGCAAACTCATTCATGTTGAGAGAAATTTCATCTTTTAATTCGGCAACAGGCAAAAAAACAGCATTATATTTTGTGCTATTAAAATCACCGAGTTTTGAATAGGTTGGGTTGTAATTTCTTGCAAATAACCTGAGCTTGGCAGCGCTCCCCACATAATCAATTTTAATATTAATGGTGTGAAACTTGGATAAATCTACCCCTGTAAGCTCCCAACCGAAGCGGCGATTCCAACTGCAATAGTAATTAGGGTCATCAAAATTTTGTGGATACGAACACGTAAATTGTCGCTTGTGACTTCCTGTCCATTTTCCAGCAGGACTGGCATCAGGTAGATTGGTAGAGGCAAGATCGTAGTCGGTTGCGGAGGTGGTAATAAGGTAGCGATTTTTAGGAATCAGCGGATGACATGCTAACGCCAAAACAGAAAGAACAACGGCGCAGAGGAGCAACATAGGTAAACGCGTTCTATTTTGGGAGGTAGGTGCTGTCATAACGGATGCTGAGGCTTATTAGATTCGTTAAGTATGGACGCTTCTGTCGCTTTGTCTAGGCGAATAGGTGGATTGATTATGGTATTACAAAAACTGATTTTCCTTAAAAAACCTATGTTTGACATTGCTTCGCGCAGTCTACAGAATAGTTTGCTATAACAAAAAATTTGGATAAATCGCGTGAATCAATCAAAAAATACTTTTATAAGTAAAACTATTCTTGGCTCCAGAGTTCAATTGCGTATTGGCGCCGTTTTTTTGATCGCGTTAATGCTATTTTTTACTATGGAAGTTCAAGCAAATTCAATAGATCGCCGCGTTCTAGTGTCAGCTTTTGCTCCGCAATTGACACAATTCGACAAAAGCAGCCCATTCACATTGGGTAATGGCAAATTTGCGTTCACGGCAGATGTAACAGGCCTTCAAACTTTTGCAGATGATTATTTTGCGGCAGGTTTTCCGTTAGAAACAAAATCTCGCTGGGCATGGCATACGAAATCCGGCAAAGCATATGACCTTGCAGAGGCGGATGAAAAATACGATGCTTATGAGCGCAAGGTCTCATTTCCCACGCAAAGTAATACTCCCGCTGCGCAATGGTTGCGACAAAATCCCCACGATTTACCGCTTGGGCGCATAAGCCTTTTATTAGATGGTAAAAAATTAGCGCCGCAACAATTAACACAAGTTCAGCAAAATTTGGATTTGTGGAGCGGAAAATTAAAAAGCCGTTATCGGCTTGATGAACAAGATGTTCAAGTGGCGAGCGCGGTACATGCTAAGCGTGATGCTGTGGCGTTTAGCATTAACTCCGCATTGAATAAAGCAGCGCGTTTATCCGTGCAATTTCGTTTTCCGCGCAGCTATGATTTTTCGGTTAAAAATACTCCAGATATGCATTGGCTGCATGACGATGAGCACAACACTTCAATACGCAGCCAAACTAAAAACTCCCTGCTGCTTGAGCGTAGGGTAGATGATCTTGTTTTTTCAGTATTTATTAGTTGGCGCGGTTATGCGCAGTTGAAGCAAAACTCGCAACATGCGTTTGAACTTATTCCCGCAGGCGACAAGCTATTTGAGTTTACGGTGGAGTACAGTGAGTCAAAGAAAGATAAAATTCGCCCACTAAAATTTGTGGAAGTCGCACAATCAGCCAATACATATTGGAAAAGTTATTGGCGCTCTGGCGCGTTTGTAGATCTTACGCAAAGCAGTGACCCACGTGCGCATGAATTACAGCGCCGTATTTTGCTCTCACAATATTTATTGGCCGCGCAATCACGCGCCAAAATTCCTACACAAGAAACTGGCTTAACCTCAAGTTCTTGGTATGGAAAATTTCACACCGAAATGGCCTGGTTACATTACTCTCATTGGATATTATGGAACCGCTCGGAGCTGGCAGAGCCCATGCTCGACTGGTATTTGCAGACGCTGGATGTGGCCCGTGCCATTGCAAAAAATCGCGGATTAGAGGGCGCGCGTTGGCCTAAAATGGTTGATGTTAATGGGCGCGAAAGCCCCGGCGGCAACCCGCTGATTATTTGGAATCAACCCCAGGCTATTCATTTGGCGGAAATGTATTTTCAAAACAATAAGGATAAAAAAACCTTAGAAAAATACGCTGTACTGGTTGATGAAACGGCGCGCGCTATGTCTGCTATGTTGACATGGGATAAATCGAATCAGTGGTTTGGATTAAATTCACCGATTTGGATTTCACAAGAAATTTATACGCCCACGGCAAGCCGCAACCCCACTTTTGAATTAGCTTATTGGCGCTATGGGCTGGCAATAGCACAGCAGTGGCGTACACGTCAGGGTTTAGCCATTAATCCGCAATGGCAAGCGCAACTAAATGCCTTGGCGAGTTTGCCCGTAAAAAATGAAAAATATGTGGCTATGGAATCTATTCCAGATACGTTTGATAATGCGGCCAGCCGCGAAGATCATCCAAGCATGTTAGCGCCCACGGCGTTTTTAAATGATGCCAACATCGACCCCAAAATAATGAGTAACACGTTGGATGCGGTATTAAAAAGCTGGGCATTTGACACGAAAATTTGGGGTTGGGATTATCCCATGCTGGCGATGACGGCGGCGCGTTTGGGGCGTTCAGATTTAGCGGTTGAATTACTATTGATGGAGAGCAAAAATAATCGCTATCTTATTAATGGTCACTGCCCACAAATAGGTGCAGATTTACCGGTTTATCTTCCTGCCAATTCATCGCTACTGACTGCGGTTGCGACCATGCTAGAAAAAAATCCTAAAACGGGTGATTACCTTGGCTTTCCAAAAAAGTCGTCGTGGAAAATTCGCGCGGAAGGTTTTTAAATAAATATCGTCATACACATTGCTGGCATGACGATATTTTTTAAGTAGTCTTCAATAAATTACAACTGAATCTTAATAGCTGAATCTTCTGCAGGTTGAAGCGGTAACTGAATACGCTGATTCTTTTCATCAAATGTGAAAGCTACAGGATTACCATTGATTTCTACTGCCTTAGGTGTTTTCAATAAAAGAACATTCAAATC
>CAUOQW010000469.1:0-3093 GCA_963506825.1 uncultured Cellvibrio sp. | reverse complement strand
TCACCACCATCGCCAGCAGTTCATCAAGCAGCGTGAGCTCTTCAGTAGCATCGAGCGTGGTAAGTTCAAGCAGTTCTTCCAGTTCAGTTGCTTCGAGCGCATCATCGAGTTCAAGCAGTAGCGGCGGTTTATCAGATTTCCGCAAAGAGACGATTTACTTCTTGCTGACTGCACGCTTCTACGATGGTGATGCCAGCAACAACTATTACAACCGCGACCGCTACAAAGCGGGTGACCCACACTGGCGCGGTGACTTTAAAGGTTTGATTGCAAAACTGGATTACATCAAAGATTTGGGCTTTACCGCGATTTGGGTAACACCGCCTATCGAAAACCGTTCCGGTTTGGATTATCACGGTTACCACGCGTACGATTTCTATAAAGTTGACCCACGTTTGGAATCTGCTGATGCCAACTACAAAACCTTTATTGATGCCGCTCATGCCAAAGGCTTGAAAGTCATTCAAGACGTGGTGATCAACCACTCCAGCCAATACGGTTTGCGTGGCAAAGTATGGATTGATCATTTGCCCATAAAATATTACGTACCTGCAGGCAGCACTCAGGGCAATATCGTTAATGGCCCTTATATTGGCAACTTAGGCGATTATAAAAGCACATTCCGCGATGATAACGACAACTCTGTCGCTCCTCAGTGGTTTAAAGATCGCAATACCAGCGATGCCGCCGGTACTGTGCCCTTGGTTGATCCAAAAACCGGTTCAACCGTTCCCGCTGCTGGCTACAACCCCAATCGCTTCTTCGGTATAGATGCGGCGACTCTTGACCCTAACTGGTATCACCTCGATGGCTTTATGGCTGGCGGCGATTGGGAAAGCCCACTGGCGCTACAACGCAAACATATGGCGGGCGATACCATCGATTTGGCGACGGAACGCCAAAATGTGAAGGACTATATTAACGGCGCCATGCACAAGTATTTGGATATGGGTGTGGATGCGATTCGCTTAGATACCGTGAAGCACGTGGAACGCAACGAGTTGCTGACTTATGTTAACGACTGGAAATCTTACAAACCCGGCTTGTTCGTATTCGGGGAAAACCTGGTGAAAGGTACCGGTTTCGGCTCTGAAATCGACAGCGACAACGCCAGTGCGGTAATTCGCCCTTGGTGGTATACGCGCACTACCAGCAACCCAGCCAACCCATTAGCGGGCGGCGACTCTGGTTTCTCGGTACTGGATTTCTCAGTGTTCTCCACCTTCCGCGATAACGTCACCAAGGGTCACTTTGGTGGTATTGGAGGTGTGATGAGCAAAGATTGGGTTTACGGCGATGCGACTAAGCTGGTGACCTTCTTCCAAAACCACGATGTTGGGCCCGATAACGATTTCAAATATCGCTACGGCGGCGACCCAGCTAACGCCGCTATGGTGTACAACTTACTGTGGACTAACCGCGGCATCCCGACGCTCTACTACGGCGAAGAAGTGATGTTCCAAGCCGGTTTAGCGCAGGATATCTCTGGCAATAATGACACCATCAACCAAACCGGCCGTGCTTACTTTGGCCCAGTTTTGGATAGTGCAGCCACACCCAATCACGCGCTTTATCAACATATCAAACGCCTAAACCAAATTCGTGCCGCTGTACCTGCACTGCAAAAAGCGCCGTCTACACAGGTGAATGAATGGGGTGCGGGCATCAGTTATGTGCGCGATTTATCGACAGAAGGAAGCTATGCAGTGGTCGGCTTGGCGAGTGGAAGTGCGCAAACTATCAGTGTGAGTGGTGTGAAGAACGGCACTTACAAGGATGCAGTAACCGGCAACACCATCACCGTAAGCAACGGCACTCTGAGCTTTACGGTGGCGAGCGACTCAGCGGGAATCTATGTGTTGAATGGCCCCGGCAAAATTGGGGTGACTGGGACTTACTTGCGTTAACAAGTCGCTCGGGTGAGCAATTGCCCGAGCACTTTTTTATTCAGGATGGGCAGAGCAACAAAAAGGGGCCTTAGCCCCTTTTTGTAACTCATGCACTTGCCTGAGTTTCGCGCCTATCATTTTTACGGCGATCGTTTTCAATATCTTCAAGCGTTTGCTTGCGTCTATCATTACTCTGGCGCTCCTCTAGCGCTTCCTCTAGTTGGCTGAGCAATACCTTAACCACTTTCTTCTCACTCATCTCTGGAATCCATCTGCTGTTAATAAAGACACTGTGTTTAAAACACGTCCTAATTATAGCTTAGGCCTTAAAAAGTACTCGGCGAAAATTGTAATTTTTAACAGCTATTTGCTATATCAGATCTTTGCCTTTATGGCCTAAGCGCTCTTGCCTCACAGCACTACTTTAATTGCGGTGTTTGCCAGTTAATCCACTTCTCCTTATTAACCTGAAACTCGGTATCGCTTTTAAAAAGTGCGGTGTTGGCAGTAGCATCATCCAATAAGAATTTTTGAACAAAAGCGGCAACTTCCGGTACCTGCGCTTCCGGTAACTGACAGTGGTTATGGCCACCCAATTGTGAAAAACCAAAATGGGATTCAATGCCATGGGCGCGCCAAATTTCACGGGCAGCCAATGCCGCCGTGTAAGCACTGCGATTGCCGAGCCACTCCATAGAGGTATTTTCAATCACCAGCAAACCGCGCGGTGCCACCATGCCCATCAAGCTGTGTTGGTCATAGGGCAGGCGATTAGCGGATTGGCCAAAGTATTTAAACTTATCCGCAAACCAAACATTTTCAGTCACGATTTGCGACAGAGTTTGTACATTTTGACCTGCCGCTTTCTGATCATCTGACACTCGCCAACTCGCCGAACCACCGGAGCCAGACTCCTGCGGAATCGTCAGTTTAATGCGCTCGTCAAAAGCACCCGCCACTAACGCGCCTTTACCATTGCGCGAACAACCAGTGATCCCCAAGCGGCTGGCATTAATCGGGCTATTGGGTGCGAGCTCCAAGGCGTCAATCAGGCGACTAACGCCCCAAGCCCACGCCATCAAAGCTCCAGCTGAGTGATCGCCACCGTAAACTTCATAAAACTTTCCTTTGCCGCGCGAGCCGCCGTTGAGTTGCTCGGCACTTTCGTTATTGGGAAATTGGATAAGCGCTATACCCTGTTTGG
>CAUOQW010000468.1:0-3097 GCA_963506825.1 uncultured Cellvibrio sp. | reverse complement strand
TCGTAGGCTTCATCGTCTGAGGCATAGACAGTTACGGTGAGCTTATCAGCGGGGATATTGAGCCAATCTTTGGAAGTTAAGAATTCCCACGCATAGAGAATGGCATCGCGCTTGAAGTAATCGCCAAAACTGAAGTTACCCAACATTTCAAAGAAGGTGTGATGACGTGCGGTATAACCTACGTTTTCGAGGTCATTGTGCTTGCCGCCGGCACGTACACAGCGCTGTGAGCTAGTCGCACGGGTGTAAGCGCGTTTGTCGCCGCCTAGGAAGACATCTTTGAATTGCACCATGCCAGCGTTAGTGAATAGCAGTGTTGGGTCGTTACCCGGAACCAGCGAACTGCTAGGGACAATGGTATGACCTTTACTTTCAAAGAATTTGAGGTAAGCGTCGCGTATTTCTGCGCTCTTCATAGTGGTTCCATTCAACGTTAATGACTTCGAAATTAATGGCTGCGAAATTAATGATTGATAGCAGCTTGATGTTGTTCTTTTTCTTCAAGGCTGATCTTGCGTGCTTCGTTTTCCAACATTACCGGAATGCCATCACGAATCGGATAGGCCAAACCGCTTGCCCAGCAAATAAGCTCTTGCTGTTCTGGTAAATATTCCAGTGCAGCTTTGCTAACTGGGCACACCAAAATGCTGAGTAATTTCTTATCGATCATAAAATCAACTCGGGACTATAGCTAAACTAGGGGCGGTATCTTACACCGCAGCTACTTATTATGTCTCTAGTTGAAGCGGTGATAGAGGGCTTATCCCGCTGATTTTGCATGGAATTTAGGGGTAAATTGACAATTGATGTGAAAGCGAGAGGCTAGGCTGCGCACTTGGCTTTGGATTAACTAAAATTCCCGCCAAATTGTGGACGTATGGGGAAGATCGGGAAGAGTAAAAGTTAGACCTTTGCCCTGTTTAAAGGGCATGCTGGCTAATAAACTGCGGGGATCAATCTCAGCAAACCACGAAATGATCTGGAAACGCACTCATGCAGCATGCTTTTAAAATCATCGACTCACCCGTTGGAGCCTTAACGCTAGTCGCAAGGGGCGCGAAATTAGCGGCCGTTTTATGGGAGACTGAAAAACCCAATCGAGTAAAACTGGACGTAATGGAACAAGATCACCAACATCCATTGTTGTGCGAAACAGAACGTCAGTTGGCCGAATACTTTGCGGGAAAGCCCGTTAAATTCGAGCTTGAATTGGACTTTGCCGGAACTGATTTTCAAAAAAAGGTATGGCAGGCTCTACTCACGATTCCATTTGGGGAAACTCGCAGCTACAGCGATATAGCCCATCAAATCGGCAATGAAAAAGCCGTGCGAGCGGTGGGCGCCGCCAATGGCAGAAACCCTATTTCCATAATCGCCCCTTGCCATAGGGTGATAGGAATGAATGGTACTTTGACTGGCTTTGCTGGTGGATTGGAAGCTAAACAGATATTGCTGAAACTTGAAGCCATAGCTGCCAACCAAGATCGCTACAGCGCACAGCAGCTATTATTTTAATAACACCCAAAAAAGTATTATTAGCGCAACACATCGAGTGGCACATGTTTATCTGCAAGGAAAATAAGGCTTGACCCAATCGCTTAATTTATCGCAACACACTCATAGTCCAGCCGTGGAGTATTTACGCACGCTGGTTGCAGAACAAACACCCCGCGAAGGCCGCAATGATTCGCCTTTATCCGGGCTCAGGTATTACCGATTTAGCCAACCCATTGAGTATCAAAAAAAGCAGTTGTTGATGCCGGGAATTGTGGTGGTATTGCAGGGCAGCAAACGAGCAAAACTTGCGAATCGCACATTGTGCTATGACGACACCTGCTATCTGATACTGGGAAGCGATGCCGTTTGTTACGGCACTGTAGTCTCAGCAACGGCAGACTGCCCTTACCTCGCAATCCATTTGGATCTACCGCCTGCACTTTTGGTTAAGGCAAGCATAGCGCTGGCAGATATTGATCACTCAAATGAGCATGCCACACCCAACCAAAGTTATACCGCGCCCATCAATCTTGAAGCGCTCGATGCGTTTACACGTTTGGTGAATTCAACTGAATCTGCGACGGATCGAGCTGTTATTGCGCCACTGATTCTGGAAGAAATTATTATTCGGTTATTGCGATCTGAAGTCGCGCAGGGAATACGACAATTAGCAGCCGTTTCGCGCATAGCAACACGGATTCAAAAATCTCTTAACTTTATTCAAACCGAATTTCATCGCCCGCTGGGTATTAGCGAACTGGCAGCGCAAATTGCGATGAGCCCTTCACATTATTCGCATAGCTTTCGCCAAGTGGCTGGTGTCACACCTATGCGCTATTTAAAAAATATTCGCTTGGATGCAGCCAAAGGTTTGCTGCGAGGAAATAGCTTACGCGCTACGGAAGTTGCTGAACAAGTGGGCTTTGCAAGTGTTGAACATTTCACGCGTGAATTCCGCAATCGCTTTGATATGACACCTATGCAATATGCTATGGATACTTCTCACAACCAACTCAATTAGCTGCCGCAAACTCAGCAGTCACAATCAATAAAACCGCAGTTTTCACACTTATTGTTTCAAACGCCAATCGCTATGATTTGCTCGCACTTTTAATATTTAAATGAGTATTTAAAACGCATCACATTGCAAATAAATGTTGAAGCTATTTATTACCCAACACGAGCAGAGAACATGAACGGAATTAATCTCATCATTGCGTTTGAAACCAAACCTGAGCTTTCAACACAATTTCACGCTTTACTTAAACAAGCGAAAAAAGATTTATCTTCCGTAGAAGGCTGCAATCAGGTGCGCTTTTATGCGGCCACCGAAGACTCACATCTATTTACCTTGATAGAAAATTGGGACTCAAAACAAGCGCATCAAAACCATATTAGCCATGTGATTGCGTCCGGTGCATGGGCCGCTATTGCAGCGCATCTCAGCAAAGAACCCGTCAGCCATTATTATCAAGAAATAGATGGTTTGTAGCATCTATTTCTGCGTAACTAGAAGTTGCGGGGCGACCCGCACGTCAAACCAAATCAACGCCCCATGCAAAAGGGGGCCACATGCTCTAACCCTTTGGCCTACCAAGGC
>CAUOQW010000467.1:0-3102 GCA_963506825.1 uncultured Cellvibrio sp. | reverse complement strand
AGGTTTTCATTATTTTCCGCCATATCAACCACGGCCTTGCTGGCAATAGCGATATTTTCTTGGGTTGGATTGCTTGCTAAAAACTCATTTATTTTTACCGCAATTGAGCGTGGGTCGCGATCAGACCGAGTACTTAAATCTTTTGCTTTTTGATCAGCACTGACAAGAACCTCGCCGGAATCTTGATCACCACCAAGAAATTGTGTGGCTGTTTCTGTTGGCGATTTAATGGTGTTCGTTGCCTTGCCTGCTTCACCAGCAATGCGTTGCTTAAAACCGCCCATTGAAAATGATCGCGCGCGAATCAGCTCGCTTTCTTTTTGCGCGAGCATGGATTCTAAGCCTTGAATTCTGTTTTCCAACGTTCCGATTCGTTGGCGTTCAAGTGAATTGTCGGCCATTAGGATGAGCGCACCATACGCAAGGGCAGCGCCAATGAGTGCTGGAATTAGAGGATGTTTTTTTAAGACTGTGCTGACATTCATCGCTATGGCTCTCATTATTATTGTTGAGTTATTGATGAAATTTTTTTGATTATTTCATGTGGCTAAGTGTTTCATTCGACTAAATTGCTTTATTCACTAAAAAGGGGCGGGCAGGGAACCCGCCCCCTTTTTATTGCAGAGCTAGAGCAATAATTACAAGTTGCCGTAACCAATTGCGCCGTTGCAATGCAACCATTCGCTCATACCGTTACCACCGCCGCAAGCACCGCTTTGATAAACACCGGTGTTGTAGCTTTGCGCTTCAGATTGACGAACAGAACCATTCACGCTGATGTAATCCACTTGCACATCGCGGCTGCCGGAATCGTTTGCATATTCTACTGTTGCACCGCCAGCAAGGCTGGTAGTTGCGGTGTAGTTGGTCATGGTGGAGGTCAAGGTCCAGCTTTGTACCGCAGTGCCGTTCACTTTTAGAGTCACTATCTCACCACCAGCTACGCCTCTGGCGCGAACAATAACGGTTTTATTGCCGCTTCCTGCAGAACTGGAGCTAGAACTGCCACCACCGCTACCACCACCCGAACTTACAGTAATGTCAGACGTACCAGTACTTTGATAGCCTTCGGTCGCCAATACTTGATAGTTATGGCTACCCAAATTCAAGCCTTTGCTCGCCCAAAAGTTAGCGTGGTTAGCAAAGGTGATGGTGCCAGAAATGTTACCAAAGCCTTTTTTAGGGTTTCTCACACTGAAGTATTGGTAGAAGGTTTGGGTTCCATCAATAGACGGTTGTTGTACACGTTGGCAACGACGAACGTTATAGGTCGCGCCATCGCTGGTGAAGCTGCCGTAATCAGTACCGCCAGAGCACGATGCTGGGTTGTATGAACCGTAGCTTTCAATGATGTAATACTCAATCAGCGGGCTTCTGGTCCAACCGTAGAATGCGAGGTAGGAGTTCTGGCTGCTAGATACGCCGTAATTACCGGAATAACTCAAAACACGCGAGCTACTACCCGGATTCCAACCTTTACCACCTACCCAGTTGTTAGTACCGCTATTCCATTGCGAGGTGTAACGACCACCCGCCTGTAAAGTCATGGAAGCGTTCCCAGAATCTTTCCAGAATGAGTAGTAATAGCCGTTATTGGTACCGGTTGAGTTGCTGGTGAGGGTTGTTTGCGCGCTCGCAGCTGATACACACAGTGCTGCCGCACACACCAATGAAGAAAAAACACTCTTTTTGCTAATGGATATTTTCATTATTAGACACCGTTTTTTAGCCTTTCAACCAATACCGCTGATAGAGGGAGATTGACTGTTGGAAGGTTGATTTGCCCATTGCGGGCAGGTTTACATCGAAGGCTAATTAGGGTTGCTGTTATTGATTTGACCGAATTTTGCCGTCGATGGCTAAGTATATACATTTAGACTTTGATATTGTCCAATAAACCATAAGCTTATGGTCATTTTAACTATTTTTGTCGTTTTTTACACGAATGTGGAGTATATGAGTAACGAATAAACGTGCATTTCGTATCACTTTTTATGGCAGCGCTGTCATATTTTTATGGTTTTTGTGCCCATATTTTTTTAGCAATGCTAGAGATTAATTTACGGCTGGCAAAGCTTTTCCAAATATTGGCGATGATCCATAAACATCGTGTCTGCGTGTATTTGGCAGTTTTGCAGTGCCATTTTTGCGGAGTTATTCTGATTCGGCTTTGCCTCATCTAACGCGGGAAACCGCCCCATGCCGGCCAAAATACAAAACCAAGATTCTGGTTTATAAATTTTCTCCCGCTTTTGCGCAAACAAGGTTTTCATAAAGTCTGCATTGGAATCCCAGGCTGCTAATAACTCCTGCAGGGGTTCAGACAATTTGCTGTGTTCACGGCAGGCCTTCCAGTAGTCGGTATCGTTGCGCGTATTCAGAAAATAATGGGTGACAATATAATCGCGAATGCCATCTATTAATGAATTGATGTAAGTGTTGAACTCATTAATGCTTGTGGTTGTAATCGCGTGGTCAAAACGATCCACAAAGTTTTCCAAGGTGGATTGCACAATCGCCAGTGCTGTAGCCTCCAATGGCTCAATAAAACCTTGCGATAAACCAACGGCTAAACAATTTTTCTTCCAGTGATTTTCCACGCGGCCAACCCGCATTTTTAAATGGCGTGCTGGTTTGTCTTTGGCCGTATCACCCATGTGAGCGCGCAATTCAGTTTCGGCTTGGTCGCTGGATATAAAATCTGCGCTATAGACATAACCGTTGCCAAAGCGATTGGTTAAGGGAATTTTCCATGCCCAGCCGTGGGGTAGGGCGGCGGATACCGTGAGCGAGGGCAAAATATGTGGGTCGCTATCGGTAGCAATGGTAACAGCGGAGTCGTTGAATAAATTTTCATTAAAAGGCTTAACGGGTTCCTGTAAGGCTTTATTAATGAGCAGGCCAGCAAAGCCCGTACAATCTATGTAAAAATCAGCACTTAGTTTTCCGCTGTGTTGTGCGCTGACTGAGGCTATAGCGCCATCATCGGTCAGTTCCACATTTGAAACATTATCAACAATATGTTTTAAACCGAGGTTTTTGGCGCGGTCGCGTAAAAATTTTCCCAAGAGCGCAGAATCAAAGTGGTAGCCGTAGTCAATT
>CAUOQW010000466.1:0-3105 GCA_963506825.1 uncultured Cellvibrio sp. | reverse complement strand
GTAACCGGTTAGTGCGTTTGGGAAATACCTCTACTAACGAAGCCTTAGTAAAAGCTGTAGCGAATTTGGATGTAGTCACTGCCGATTTGCAAACATCGGTGATGAAAACGCGCATGCAGCCTATCAAAAAAGTATTTGGGCGTTTCCCACGTGTAGTGCGCGATTTGGCGCGCAATCTTAAAAAAGAAATCAATCTGGAATTGGTCGGTGAAGAAACTGATCTCGATAAAAATTTAGTAGAAGCGCTTGCAGATCCGCTCGTGCACTTGGTGCGCAATTCAGTGGATCACGGTATTGAATTTCCCGATGTGCGTGTTGCCAATGGTAAGCCGCGCACTGGTTTAGTAATTTTATCTGCGGAGCAAGAAGGCGATCATATTCTCTTGTGCATTAGCGATGATGGTGCTGGTATGGACCCTGCTAAGTTGCGCCGTGTTGCGGTTGATAAAGGTTTGTACGATGAAGATACCGCCGCACGTTTATCCGATGTTGAAGCATTCAATTTAATTTTTGCACCAGGTTTCTCTACCAAAAAAGAAATCTCTGACGTGTCAGGTCGCGGTGTTGGTATGGATGTGGTGAAAACCAAAATCAACCAACTTAACGGCAGCGTAGAAATTCAATCTACTTTAGGTAAGGGCACGCGCTTTATTATTAAAGTGCCGCTCACCTTGGCCATTATGCCAACACTCATGATTATGATTGGAAAACAAACTTTTGCCTTGCCGTTGGTGAGTGTGAATGAAATTTTCCATATGGACTTATCAAAAAGTCATGTGGTGGATGGTCAAGATTGTATTGCTATTCGCGATCAAGCAATTCCATTATTTTATTTAAAAGATTGGCTTATTAAAAATTCATACGGCGGTGAGCGCCAACAATTTGCACACGTGGTGATTGTGACTGTAGGTACACGCCGTGTTGGTTTTGTAGTTGATCAATTAATTGGTCAAGAAGAAGTAGTGATTAAGCCACTGGGTAAAATGCTACAGGGAACACCGGGTATGGCCGGCGCAACCATTACGGGCGATGGCACTATCGCATTGATTTTAGATATTCCCAGTTTGCTTCGTCGTTATGCCAAAGGTGCCGCCTCTTGGGGACACACCTAATATCCACTAAAAGCTTGAAGTAGTTTTTAGTGGCCCTATTTTGCCGAGCGTTTTGGAGCCGGTATAATTGAACACGTTGGTTCGGAGTAATATGAATGCCGTTAAGGGTGCTAGTGGTTGATGATTCAAGTTTTTTTCAGCATCGCCTGAAAGAAATTATTAATGAGCACCCCGAACTAAAAGTTGTTGGCATTGCAAGCAATGGCCGCGAAGCCGTTGAAAAAGCAGAAGCTTTAAAACCCGATATCATCACCATGGATTTTGAAATGCCGGTGATGGACGGCATAACCGCCGTCAAACATATTTTGGCCGCCCGCAAGGTGCCCATTATTATGTTTTCATCGCTCACTTATGAAGGTGCAAAAGTAACTCTCGATGCTTTGGCCGCCGGTGCATTAGATTTTATCCCCAAAGATTTCGCGGAAGTTTCGCGCAATTCAGCGGCACTTAAAAAAAAGCTGCATGAGCGTTTAATTACCTTGGCGCGCGCTGGGCAACCAGCACCAGCCGCAAGCCCTGCACCTGTACAAAAAACCGGTACGAATACCGCCGGAACTGGTGCTTCACTATTCGGTGGTGCACCGTCACTGCCTGTGGCTCCTGCGCCTAAACCAATCGGTAACGCTGGCGGATTGCAAACACCGCCTGCAACGGCTCCGAGACCATCGAACGCTGCGGCTCCTGAAGCTTATCGGCTTAAACGACAGCCCAAAATTTTAGTTATTGGCGCTTCAACGGGCGGGCCCGTAGCTTTAACAGAAGTGCTAATTGAACTACCGCAAAATTTCCCTATTCCAATTGTGCTCGTACAGCACATGCCAGAAAATTTTACGAAAGCCTTTGCAGAACGTTTAAATAAGCAATGCAAAATTGAAGTGCGCGAAGCGGTTGATGGCGATTTATTAGCGCCCGGGTTAGCTTTGTTGGCTCCCGGTGGTAAGCAACTCATGCTCGATAAACGCAACGGTGGCTGTGTGCGAGTATTGCCAGATGATGACCGTGTGAATTATAAACCTTCGCTCGACATTACCTTTGGTTCAGCGGCAAATTGCTATGGTGATAAAGCCTTGGGCGTAGTCTTAACCGGTATGGGTTCAGATGGTTGCAAAGGTGCAGGTTTGTTAAAAGAAGCGGGTTCACAGTTGTGGTCGCAAGATGAAGCTAGCTCGGTGATTTATGGCATGCCTATGGCTGTTGCGCGTGCAGGTTATACAGATCGCGTATTGAGTTTAAAGGAAATTGGGCCGCGTCTGGCGCGTGAGGTTGTGTAATGGATATTCTCAGCATAGTCGGCGTTATTCTTGGCTTTGCTGTCATTATTGGTGGGAATTTTGCTGAAGGTGGTTCAATTCACTCACTATTAAATGGGTCAGCCGCTGTGATCGTTTTTGGTGGCACTTTAGCTGCTGCGATTTTACAAACACCTAAACACAGTTTGAAACGTGCGCTTAATATTTTTAAATGGGTATTCCAGCCGCCTTATTCTCCGTTTAAAGAGGGGATTTCAAAATTAGTGCGTTGGGCTAACGCCGCGCGTAAAGATGGTTTGCTCGGTTTGGAGTCTATTGCGGAAAAAGAAAAAGATCCTTTCGCAAAAAAAGGTTTGCAGTTGTTGGTAGATGGTTGCGAGCCTGAAGCTATTCGCCGTATTTTGGAATCAGATTTAATTTTGGATGAGCAACGCGATTACGACGCGGTAAAGTTTTACGAGAGCATGGGCGGCTATGCGCCTACCATAGGTATTATTGGTGCGGTTATGGGGCTTATTCATGTGATGAATAATCTCGCCGATCCAGCCTTGCTCGGCCCCGGCATTGCAATTGCATTTGTGGCGACTATTTACGGTGTTGCGCTCGCCAACTTATTTTTATTGCCAATCGCTAATAAATTGCGCATGTGTGTCAACGAACGTTCCCAGTATCGTGAACTCATTATCGAAGGCATTATTGCCATTGCCGACGGTGAAAATCCTCGTTCAATTGAAATTAAATTG
>CAUOQW010000465.1:0-3108 GCA_963506825.1 uncultured Cellvibrio sp. | reverse complement strand
TAATTAGTACACTTTGCAACCTTGGTCGCATTAAACTCCACTGGTTTTGTACTTTTTTGAATTGAAACGAAGCAATAAGGGTATGTCAGACTGGTATCTACCGCACAGCCTTCGCTTGGTGAGATCGCTTCGTAATTAACGACTACTTTTGAACCCTTATCCTCCAAGCTGGTCACTTTTACCTGATGTCCCGATGAAGGTTTTTCACCTAAATGAATCGCAATTACAGATTTTTTATCAAAATCTATAATTGGTTCAGGTTTTTGAGAATACAAATCTGAAACAAGATAGAGCTCTACAAATCGATGTGAATTGGTAATCAGCTCAGCATTGGATTTTGTTATTGATGAAGAGCTGGCTACAGCAGGGCATGTAATAACGTCGAATGTATTGATGATGGGTTCGTCTGATGATGAGCCATCTCCTCCGCATCCAGTCATTAACATAGCTAAAGAAATAGCTGACACAAGTGTTAGTTTTATCATAATCATCTTCCTGAAAAAGTAGCGGCGAAAGTTGTTGAGCGTGGCTAGTTTGCCAGAGGTTAGTTGCGGAGTTTGTGAAAAACTGTATTTGGACGAGGGAATATAAAAATAAAAAAGCCCAGTTTTTAGGCTGGGCTTTGAGCGATCATTGATCGTTTATTGCAAGGTAGGTGTTGTCCAATCACGCCACAGTTCAAGGTTGCCTTGTGCGTTGGCGCTTGCGGTAATTCCACCGGTTGTTATGCCCGATTGCCCTCTCATAAATTTGCGAAGGTTTTGGCGTAATGGCTCAGCAAATTCAGTACGTATTGCACAGTGACTACCGCTGGCCACATTAGAGTGGTAAGTGATATTCGTTTCTGCACCCAGCGCCTTATAGACTTCTTGACCAGCTAGGGCTGCGGTATGCGCGGCTTTGGGGCCAAGGTTGGCAATGTGTGGGTTGTCCATGATAAACAATCCGCGTGGGGCGACCATTGCAATCATTTCGTGGGTGTCTACCGGCAGTTTAGTAATGCTGCCTGCACTAAATGCATCGCCCAACCAGTAAGTTTCGCCGTAAGCGCTGCTTGCACTTTGTGCACCTTCACCAGCCAATAAGCGCCACGCAGGAACCCCGCCCGTGCCAGATTCAAGCGGCATGGTTAAGGCAATACGTTGATCCAGCACGCCTACCGTAAACGCGCCTTTACCAAAGCGTGAGCATCCGGTTACACCGGTATGGGTTGAGTCCAATACCAAGCTTCCGCCTGCATTCGCTTGTTCAATAACATCAATGATGCGGCTTACGCCCCAGCTCCACGCAGCCAAGAGACCGGTTGTACTATCGCTGCCGTAAATATCGTAAAACGCTCCTTTCTTGACGCCGCGTGAACCAGATTCAGCACCCACTGCATAAGGGTCATAGCTAATGATGGCGATGCCTTCTGAATTTACGATTGCGGAATCTACCGCTACACCAAAGTTACCAAAGCTTACTAGTGCAGGATAGGGAGCAACACCTGCGCTAGGTAGCTTAATAGACGCGCTAAACGAGGTGCTCTTGCCATTGTGAGTCACGTTTACAGTAATTTTATCGTTGGTAACTGTGCCGGTTACTGAATCTGGTTTAGCCGGTTTGAAACCGTAAATATAATTTTCAGCTTGTCGCAAAATCTCTTGTCTGCGACAGCGCCAATCTGCTTTTGCAGTAATGCGGCCACCTTCAATTTTGGTAAAAGGATCTGGCAATTTGGCTATCACCGGTAAATCCGCAATGGCTGGCAATATTGGAATCACACAATCAGCACCTTCGTTTTCCGCGCTGACAATGCCAGGCTTAATGGGCTCTAATGGCGGCGGTGGTGGTGGCGGTGGCGGTTCAACAAATTCGCCTTCAATGGAATAAATAGCAAAACCACTTAGCGTTGCGTTATCTACAAGAGTTTCCAGCGCAATCGTTAAGTTTCCGTCTGCCACTGTAATATTGATGTCGGGAGGGGTATAGGCACCTTTAGCGCCAACAAGTGTAAATAAATCCATATTGGAAAAAATTGATTGGCTTTCTACGGATGCATTAAACAATCGCTTGCCTGCAGCTGTTTGGTATAACTCGGCGAAGTGCAGTACCACGCGATAGTTTGCATTAGTAACGGGCACATTATAGGTTTGGGTGCCGTATTTTTCGCTTTGGAAGAGCGTATCCTCATCAACACCCTTAATATCACCTGTGATTGCATTCGGAGTGCCCCCAGTACCAAAGCGGTCTGGTTGGTACTCAACGCCTTTGTAAGTGGCTTTTTCGGATGAGCCCACATTAATAGCAAGAACAAGACGTTCTACTTTAACAACACTGCTGCTAGCTGAGCTGACAGAGCTGGATGAGCTTAATGAACTAGCCACGCTCGATGAGCTAACGGAGCTCGAACTTGGCGCGATTGAAGAACTGCTGGAGATAGCTGCTGAGCTTACTGAACTAGATGTAGCGACAGAGCTGGAACTGGATTTGGATTTTCCATCCCCGCCGCACCCGGTCATTAATAGTAAAACAGCAGATGCTATTACTCCCTGAATAATAGCTGTTTTAGGAACACTCATAACTTTCACCTTTTGTGTTTATTAATTTAACGGTAAGTTCCATTCTTTTTGCGCGTGAAAGTTTGTCAGAATTAAAAAATTATAATCACTGTATTTACATAACTTTGTATTTGTCTACTTGTATGGCAGTTTTGTATTATTAACATATAATGGCATTTGTCGACTTGTATATCAGATTTATAATTTTAATATATTCGAGGGAAAAGTGCGGTGAGGGTTAAGGAGTCATTTGTTGGTTTATGTGCACGAGTAAATTGTTCCAGTGCAGTTGCCAGCAACAATTGTGATCGGCGTCTTTGATGATATGCATTTTTTGCCCCATAGATCTTAACCATGCCGTGCTGAGATCAGGCGGGATAGTGTCATCTTTATCCCCACCAAAATGCAGTTGTTTTGTGTGGGTCAGGTTTAGGTCAGCGGGGTTGAGTGAATGTTTTAATGGCGTGTAATGATGCAAGCGTACCCAAGCTGCTATATCTAAATTTCCTGCAAGCGTAACTACCTGATCTACCTCTGGCATGCGCGCCGCCATAAGCACCGCAAGTGT
>CAUOQW010000464.1:0-3111 GCA_963506825.1 uncultured Cellvibrio sp. | reverse complement strand
TATTATTTGTTGAAAAAGTCTATGAAATTTCGTCGTCAGTCACGTGAATTAGAACCCATGAATTTAATATCACTCATTGATGTGATGTTTTTTTTATTGATCTTTTTTATGTTGTCGAGCACCTTCACCAAAGAAACACATTTGGGTGTTGAATTGCCTGAAGCGACAGGTACACCTTCAGTTGACGAAAAACAAAAAGTTGAAATTGTTATTGGTGAGCAGGGCAGCTTTTCTATTAATGGCCAAAGTTTGGTTAATAATGAAGTTGAAACTCTTAAGTCAGCAATTTTGAAAGTGTCTGAAGGTAAAACCGATTTACCCTTGCTGTTAACTGCAGATGCTAAAACACCTCATCAATATGTTGTTACTGCTATGGATGTAGCGGGGCAGTTGGGTTTTGTCCGTATCAGTATTACGTCTCGTCAACCTGAAGCCGTTGAGAAAAAGAAATAACAAATTTGTGGCAGCCTTAACTCTAGTGAGCCTCCTGTGAAAAAAACTCACAATATTTGGTTAAACGCTTGGTACGGTAAATCGCGTTGGGTTTACTGGCTGCTGCCAGTGAGTTGGCTTTTCAGTGTTATTAGCGGTTCGCGTAAATTTATTATTATTAATTTCCTGCAAAAAAAGCTTCCGGTCCCCGTAATTGTTGTGGGAAATATTTCTGTTGGTGGTACAGGCAAAACGCCACTTATTATTGAGCTGGTGAAATATTTACAGCAGCAAGGGCATAAACCTGGCGTGGTCAGTCGCGGCTATGGTGGCGTGGCGGCACATTATCCTTATCTGCTGGACGAAAACTCACAGGCTTCCGCATCGGGCGATGAACCTCTCTTAATTTACAAAGCCACACACTGCGCAGTTTGTGTTGCCCCAGATCGTGTGGCAGCAGCCTTAGCATTAGTCGCGCAAGGCTGTACCCATATTTTAAGTGATGATGGACTGCAGCATTATCGTTTAGGCCGCTCTTTAGAAATCGCCGTGGTCGATGGCCAACGTTTATTTGGTAATCAAAAACTCTTACCAGTCGGACCATTACGTGAACCTGTTTCGCGTTTAAAATCGGTTGATTTAATTGTGTTGAATAGTCGATCCAAAAAAGTGGTTCTGTCGGGTTATCACAATATTCACGATATGAAGATACAGCCAGTGGCGTGGCGTAAACTTGCGACTCTGCAAGAGTTGCCCTTAGCGGCTATGAATTTTAAAGAACCTATTCATGCTTTGGCAGGCATTGGTAATCCAGAGCGTTTTTTTAAAACCTTGGATAGTCTTGAGCTGACTTACTATGCGCATCGCTTTTCTGATCATCATCAGTTTTCAATAAAAGATTTTGAAGCTTATCGTGATCATACGGTTGTTATGACTGAAAAAGATGCTATTAAATGCCATGAATTTTCTAAGCCAGAATGGTATTCCTTGATTGTGGGTGCGCAATTAAACGAGCATTTTTGGCAAGTATTTCAACATAAGTTGGATTCTGTTTAAGGTTGAAATTATGAGTTTTACTGTTGTTATCCCTGCGCGTTATGCCTCCACTCGCTTACCTGCAAAGCCATTAAAAGAAATTGCGGGTAAGCCTATGATTCAGCACGTGTATGAACGCGCATGCGAGAGTAATGCGCGTCAGGTCATTATTGCGACTGATGATGCGCGTATTGAAACTGTTGCAAAAAGTTTTGGTGCTCAGGTGTGTATGACTTCTGTTGCGCATACATCGGGTACAGATCGCTTGCAAGAAGTTGTCAGCAGTTTAGGTTTGGCTGATGATGAAATTGTAGTAAATGTGCAAGGCGACGAACCTTTAATTCCTGCACAGGTGATTAATCAAGTCGCACAAAATTTAGCTGCTATGCAGGATGCCAGTATGGCGACGCTGAGCGAGCCGATTCACAGCCTTGCCGATTTTCGCAATCCCAATATTGTGAAAGTAGTTGCCGATACCCATGGTCGCGCTTTATATTTTTCGCGTGCACCTATCCCTTGGCCGCGCGATCATTTTGCAAATACAGATGTGATTGATTTGCCAACAAATTTCCCTGCACAACGCCACATAGGTATTTATGCTTATCGCGTTGCGTTGCTGCATAAATTTGTTAGCTGGCAGCCTGCGCCCTTGGAGCAAATTGAATCCTTAGAGCAATTGCGAGTCATGTGGAATGGCCAAGTGATTCATATTGCTGAAGCTGTTGTTGCTGTACCAGGCGGTGTGGATACTGAGGCTGATCTACAGCGTATTAAATTGTTATTAGAGAAGTAAAATGTCCGTAAAAGTGTTATTTGTTTGTTTGGGTAATATTTGCCGCTCGCCCACTGCCGATGGCATTTTTCAGAAGTTAGTTAGCGATGCTGGCTTAACAAAACGTATCCATGTTGATTCTGCGGGTACCGCTAATTGGCACCAAGGCCGAGCGCCAGACCCAAGAACCGTTGCCGCTGCTAGAAAGCGTGGTTTCGATTTGTCAATATTATGCGCGCGTACAGTTAAGCGCAGTGATTTTGATGAGTTTGATTATATCCTTGCTATGGATGAAAATAATCTTGCAGATTTACACAGTCTAAAACCAGCAGATTACACCGGGCATTTTGGTTTATTTTTGGCTTTTGGTTCGCTAAACAAATATCGCGAAGTCCCCGATCCTTATCACGGTGGCAGCGACGGTTTTGAATTGGTATTGGATTTAGTTGAAGATGCAGCTGTTGGGCTGCTGAAATCCATTCAAGAAAATAAACTCTAGCTCTTGTTTTTTCACTTTTTATAAGCGCACGGTTAATTTTCAGCGTGTTTTTTTTTATTGGATTCTATAGTGTCGCTCTACTTACCCCATTTTAATTTACAAAATTACAACACGCTTGCATCGCCCGTGTGCGCTGATTTTTTTGTCTCGGTAAAAGATGAAGTTGAATTAGTAGCGGCGCTAAAATTTGCGAAGGAAAACAATTTACCGCTCTTGATCTTGGGCGGTGGCAGCAATATTGTTCTGCACGATAATTTCCCAGGCTTGGCTATTCACATCCAATTTATGGGTAAAGAGTTGGTGAGAGAAGATGCTGAGTACATTTATATCAAAGCGGCCGCTGGTGAAAATTGGAGTGACTTTGTTGATTATT
>CAUOQW010000463.1:0-3122 GCA_963506825.1 uncultured Cellvibrio sp. | reverse complement strand
CACACCAAGAGATCCCCTTATCTCCTAGCCTCTCTACAGAGCTCTAGCAGTTTGCATAATGGTGGATCTTACTAACCGGACCAGTAAATGTAACTTGGCTGCTAGAGCACCTGGGAGTGCGGCAGCTGCTTTAAATGCCTGCGGCTTCGAGGACATGTAAAACACAATGCCCTTGTCGTTCATTTTGGATGATGCAGTGGTAAAACATAGACAGGCGTAAATCTCCCCTCCTAGAACGAAAAAAGCGACAGATACCACGTATCTGTCGCTTTTTAGGAGAAAAAGCCCAAGTTTTGCTCACTTATTTCAACCATAAGTTGAGCCTTTAATTTTTTCAACCATAAGGTGAGCTTTTGGCTCATTTAATGGTGGAATCAATCTAACCAAGCAAGCCTTTTCTGAATATGGTAGCTAGAGGCGGACTTGAACCGCCGACCCCAGCATTATGAGTGCTGTGCTCCATATTCGAAAAAAACTATGTAAGGCAAAAAGCATAAATAGGATGCTAGGCATCAACAGGTTTTGCTCATTTTTAGTACAGAACTGCCTCTGTAAACTGTGTATATATTACATTAAATCGCAGTGTTATGCGAATCCCAGTTAGATTCGTGCATAAACGACCTTTCTGTCAAGCTAGATTTCATTTTGTTATTGAATGGCGTTCCAATTTTTTGAATGGCATCTTCCATTCTGCTCATACTCGTTTGAACATAACCACGGGTGGTTTGTAAATTGGTATGTCCTAATATCTTTTGCGCCGCAAATATATCAGGCGGTGAATTATCCGTTGGATTACAAAGTGCAGTTGCAAAAGTATGTCTAAATCGATGTGCGCCTACAGTGACCCCACTTTTTTTGGTGAGCCGTTTAAAAAATCCTGTAATAGCTTCTGGTTGCATGCCTCCATCACGATTACAAACGTAGCGATCATTAAAGCGCGTCACATCAAATATAAAATCATCAGCACGCAATCTACGTTTAATGACCACTTCAGTTTTTTCAACTAAATATCGTAGATGGCGAGAAAGTTCACTATGCATTGGAATAGTCCATTCGCGCCTAGTTTTAGAACCTTGATAGTTTAATAAGATTGTTTGATTGGTAAAATCAATGTCTCGTAATCTTAGGTTCATAAGTTGGCGACGACGCATCCCTGTGTAATAAAAACAATAAATGACCGCAAGCCAAAACCAATAAGGTTTGTGGGCCAAAGGATTCGCCAGAATATACTGCTGTATTCTGCAAATTTCTTTGGCACTCATTGTTTTTGAGGGGTGATAACCGATAGGAGCAAGTTTTACTTCTCGAAATATATTTTTTTCGATGAGATGTTGTGATACCGCGTAGTCACATATTATTCGTAAATAACGTAAGTACCCGTTATAGGTAACAGGTTTAGCGATGAGAAGCGTTTTCTTTTTAAAGGAGGCTATCGTGTGCTGCGTAATTTCATTAATTTTTTCAACGCCCGTGCGGCTCGAAAAAACTTTCGCTCTGCTGATAATTGTGGATTCTGTGTAGTCATTAAATATATTAAGCTCGGCAAATTCTTTTGCCACATCAATAAGTTTCATTCTGAAAATTCCTGGAATTCGTTCCGTTTCCACTGCAGACAAACCTAAAATGTTACCTTATTTGCAGTGGCGCCATTATCTACATTCACATTTGTATGGCAACTTAGATGTCATGCAAATGCGTGATTAGAATCACAAATTTCATGTAAGTTATAAGAATTGGTATTGTCCATTTAACTATTTGGCATTGGCCTCCAGATTTTTTCGAATGTATTTGTTGGGTTTTGGGATGGGGTAGTCATTCTCATAAATGACATTAAATGGGAGCAGCCAACCATTAATTTTCGAAGCGCGACTGGAGGCGCAAACCCAATAGGAATGAATATTTACGTCGCCATTGCGAATGTGAAGTCGTAGACGTGCAAATCGCTTAGATAGGTTGTTGTGTTTTGTCTCGCCAGCAAGTCCATGTTTATTTAGGAAGGTTTTAAATATGGCGGGAGCCAACAATAAAATACCTTCTTCAACAATATGAACTTCAGCGGTCACATCGTTTATAAGAATTGTTTTTTCAATTAACCCTTTTTTGAGCCATTGCACAAAACGTCGAGGTGCGTCATGTGACTCTAGATTGAATGTGGTTAGATCGTTGACGATTTCCGCCTCAGTATCATGCTTATTATTATCAATAGCCTGGTTATTTATTGCAGTTTCAGGCTCAGCCACCTGTGTATGTATTACAGTGTCATTATCTTCGGATGCTCCTGCATCCTCCTGTATTTCTTCTGCACATTCCGTGTTATCTATTTCAGATGCCGGATATTCTTCGGCTTTGTCATATTCCTGTGTATTTATTTCTTCTGAGGTTTCCTCTGGAACCCCATTTCCCCCTGTGTTATTTTCATGCGTTATTTCATCAGCAACATGCGTAGTCGTTGCCTGTTTTTTTACGGCAGGTTCAAGTATTTTTGAGTCCTGCGCTATTAATACACCTTCCAGCGGGCGCAACACCTTTGATGGAGGTGTAAATTTGCGAGACTCAAATTTGAGGCATGTAAATTTATGCTCGAAAGTATTTGTTTTGACGTGGATATTCCAAACAGCTTTTCCGTCGGACGTGGGCATTGCATAGCCATGCTCTTGGAGAATGTCGTAAATACGGATTGGGGCTTTCGGTAGGTTCGTGATGCCTAAGGATTCGCATTCTTGAATTATTTTCTCTGCAAGCGATCGGCAGACAATATATAAATATCCGTCACTATCTACCCAGCCCATCCCGCCATTGACGTTTACTCGGAGCGCACCGTCAGCAATCCACTGGCGCATCATTTTCAAATAGCGATCAATCGCTGAAATGGCGTTACTGAATTTATGGTCGCTTGGTATTTGTAAGTTGCGCGCAGTTGATTCACGATCCGCGAACTCAGCAATTTCTCCTATAACACCGCTCTCAAAACGATCACCCCATAAAAAAGAACATAGCTGATCCATAACGGAAGGGGCTTGTGCTAACCAAGCACGCGCCATGCGCGGAATCATGTCAAATTGAGTTAAAGCTAATTTCTGATGGTATTCATAGGGTGTTTTTTCAAACACAACACGGTAGGT